>JAJDNG010000001.1 GCA_022340845.1 Gammaproteobacteria bacterium
TGCCATGCAGGATATCGCTGGATTAACCAGTATTTACCCCGTTTTTCGCGAACTATTTTCCAAGCAACAAACGCAATGAGTAGAAATATAATTTCAGAAACCTCCGAATGGAGTTTTGATCTGATCAAAAAGTACGACCAGGAAATCGCTCGAGTGGCGGCGGATTTTGGTTTGGATACGTACCCCAATCAGCTGGAAGTCATCAGTTCGGAACAAATGATGGATGCCTATTCATCGGTGGGCATGCCGGTACAGTATCATCATTGGTCTTTTGGCAAACAATTCGTCAATACCGAGCGGCGCTACAAGCGCGGTCAAATGGGATTAGCCTATGAAATCGTGATTAATTCCAATCCCTGCATTGCATACCTCATGGAAGAAAACACCATGACCATGCAGGCCCTGGTGATTGCCCACGCCGCGTATGGCCACAACTCGTTTTTCAAAGGCAACTATTTGTTCCGTACCTGGACCAACGCCGATGCCATTGTCGACTATTTACTGTTCGCCAAGAATTATATCGCGCATTGCGAAAAACGCTACGGTGTTCAGGAAGTGGAAGCGATACTAGACTCATGTCATGCTTTAATGAACCACGGCGTGGACCGCTATAAGCGCCCGCAAAAGTTGTCCGCTGCGGAAGAACAATTGCGGCAGAAAGAACGCGAGGAATATTTGCAATCCCAGGTCAACGATTTGTGGCGCACCCTGCCCACTGTGGACTCCATGCAAAAACAACAGCAGGAAACCCGCTTCCCGGCCGAGCCGCAAGAAAACATTCTGTATTTTATCGAAAAGAATGCGCCCTTGATGGAGCCCTGGCAACGGGAAATCGTGCGCATCGTGCGCAAGATTGGCCAGTATTTTTACCCCCAACGCCAAACGCAGGTGATGAATGAAGGTTGGGCCACGTTCTGGCACTATACCATTTTGAATCAAATGTATGACGAAGGCCTGCTGTCTGACGGATTCATGATCGAATTTTTACAGTCGCACACCAACGTCACCGCCCAACCGCCTTATAACAGCCCGTACTATTCCGGCATGAATCCTTATACATTGGGATTTAATATGTATATGGATATTAAGCGCATTTGCGAAGACCCTACCGACGAAGACAGGGCCTGGTTTCCGGACATTGCGGGCAGCGACTGGAAAAAAACCCTGGATTTCGCCATGCGAAATTTTAAAGACGAAAGTTTCATTGCTCAGTTTTTATCCCCCAAGCTCATGCGTGATTTAAAACTATTCGCCGTATTGGATGACGACGAACGAGACATGCTGGAAATTCCGGCTATTCATGACGAGCAAGGCTACCGTAAACTGCGCCAGGCGCTGGTGGATCAATACAACCTCGGTACCCGAGAGCCTAATATCCAGGTCTGGAATGTCAATCACAGAGGTGATCGATCGTTGACGCTGAGACACACACAGCATGACCGACGCCCGTTAGATGATGCCAGTGCTGATGAGGTGCTGAAACATATGGCCCGCTTATGGGGCTTTACCGTGCACTTGGAAACGGTTCACAATGACGGCTATGCAGAGATCACGCATGAAGTGAAACTGGAAAAGTAACCCTCCGATACGCAGGACAAAACGTAGGATAAAACGCACAAACAATCATGGAAAAAACCATTGCAGCGCCCGGCTGCAATGGTTTTTTTATGAGTGGGAGTAAACGACCGAGACTATTTCTTTTTCGCGGTTTTCTTCAAACCCTCTATAACGACTTTTTGCCCTGATTTTTTAACAACGACATTTTGCCGTTCTTTCCAGCCTAATTCGTCGATAAACACCTTGGGGATTGTCACATAAAAGGTATAAGAACCGGTCTTGGTCAGTTTACGAACCGTTTCAGACTTACTACCGTGCTTTCTTGTTTTCGCTGCCATAATTTTATAAGAACTTCTTTAAAGTTAATTACGTAGTTTATTACGTAGTTTTTACCACGTGGGGAATTGAAATCAACATTGGCTATCAGCGAATAAATCCAACTACGCAGATTGATTTTTAAGTCTGTCTATTAAGACAACCTATTAAGACAACCAATCATATCGATTAACGGAATTTATCAATATTGATACGAATCCACCACACCATTGTCAATATGTAAAATAAAACATGAAATCTAATAAAGTGCAACTATCTTACTGCCAAATAATGTTTAAGTTTTGTAAATCTTTTACTGGCAACTAAACCTTACGGTTATACCGCCAATTCCCTGTACTAAACCGTACCGTTTTTGATCTTAATCAATGCAAGACCCATTAACATTCATTACTGAATTATTATTCCCAAAACTTCTACACCGTCCATTTTCAGACTGTTCAGCGCATCACTTAGTTCCGCACCGGCTGGCCGCAAGTGACACTGCGTTTTAATTGTCCTCAGCGCGAATCTCGGGAAACAGCCACACGAGGGGCTCTTACCCGGCATTAGGCATTACCGGTTACACTGACGATGGATTATTTATTCGCGTCAGTGGCCATAGGATGATTTTATGGACATTTGCTTACACGCCTTGCCTGTGATTACAAAAAATGCCATGCTTATTCAATATTTCCCATTTGCCATACCCGTTAATTGTGCAAACCACCAGTACAAATAGATATTACTATCAGAGCACGGCCATCGTATAACTGACTCCTGATGCCTACACTTCCTGAATATGAACAACAAGTTCGCCAAACCCATGCGGAATTGATCCATGCAGTCGTCAACGCCTGCGTCAATATCGATCGCAGAGCTGAATTGGAGCCGGTATTGCAGGCCGCCAGGAGTAACGGCTGGGAAGCCTTGAGCATGACCATAGAGCAAATATTGGGCGGGCGTCGCGACGACGCATTGCTGAACGGATTGGACAAAGAGGACGCTATTATCACAAAAGCCATCCTTGAAGGATTGCAGAATCCGGCCACCTTACCAGAGCGGAACAAACAGGCCGATCCCACCATGGCGGCTCCCGGGTTGGCGCATATGATCCATGCGGCGAGCCGTGGTGATCCCCAAGCACTGCAAGGCGTTAGCCTCATGGCCGAACAAATGACACAAGCAACTGGCGACCTCAGGTTATTGGGCGGCCTCATGCATCGCTTGATCAACGGCGAAAGGAACCCGGATGCCTTATGCAAAGGCATGGGTCCCAGCGGCGAACAACTGCTACTAAGTTTGCTAGAAGAATTGAACAAACTGAATATGCAGTAATCTGTGCATCACGAAACACGTCTTCTCTAGTATGGATTCTTTAGTATGGATTCTCTAGCATGGTTTTTCTAGCATATTTTCTAAGTATTTCATCCTCTTAACGGCCAGCGCCGCACAGTTACTTTCAGTCACTATCTAAACGTGCCCTCGGTACCGCCGGGATAGATTCTGCCGGCAAATGTGCCTATAATATCGCCTTATCAATCTCCTTGGCTGATTATCATCAAAACAGCGTTCTTGAAAACAATCGTTCGAACTAGTAGATACCAAATCCGTTTTTTTGTATTTGCACCACTGGGGATACCGAGAATTCGGCAGAGGCGACAAACCGGCGTATAAAATTGCAATATAAATCGAAATAAAAATGCAGAATAAAATGAAAGCAAAATTCCTCATCGTGACCTCCTTGTTACTATGCATGTTGTGTCCGGCAACCGGCATGGCGCTACCGTTTGAGTTTGGCGGCAAACTGGGCGTGGAAAGTTTTAATTGGCGAGAATTGGATGAAAACGGGCAAACCACTGAAAAAGAAACCGGAGCCCGTACTGTGTTTAGTGGATTCCTGCACAGCAAACCCGAACCTGAGAAAATGCAATTGCTTATCTACGGTGCCGAAATCAACCTCTATGGAGGAACCACCGACTATTTCGACACGAATGCAGTGAACGCCAATTCCGATTACCAATCCGATTGGTCGGGAATATCCATAGAAGGGGAAGTGGGATTGAGAGTGGGTCGCATGCCGTTCGCCTGGGAATTTGTCGCCAAACCCGGTTTCGACAGCTGGATACGCACCGTGGATGAAGATATGAATGAAGCGACCCGCACCGTGCAGGCTGAAGAGGAGCAATATCAAATACTGAGTTTAGGATTGGGTACCGGCCCGGCCTGGCGCTCGGGCAATTGGTATGGACGTATCGTTGCAGGCGTTAAAACTTCATCAGGGTTACTCACTATCAATGCTGACAAATCCAATGTCTATGATGAGGACATTGAATTTGACGTGGAAGGAAAAACCACCGGTTTTGTCACTCTCAGCAATCGCATCCGCATCACTAAAAAGCTGTTAATGACCTTCGACGGTTATTACAATGCTTATCATTTCAAGCGCTCGGATACCAAAACCGTAAATAACGATTCTCCCACTCCCTCGACTTCGGACGTGACCATCCCGGAGCGCAAACAAAGAAACTATGGTGTGCAGGCTGGTATCAGCATGGATTTTTAGCCGGTAAGAAATCAGTTGTCTGTATAGAAATAACCCCAACGAACTCCGCACGCCTTTTCCAATAAATCCAACAACGGCTCCGTAGGTATGCCTTCCTGAGGATAAATGCTGTATATATCGATAAACATCCGCGCAAAGCCGGCGCCGTGCCGCCATCCTAGCTCGTACAACGATATCCCGGCATTACATTTATCACAATGCATAACACTGGATGCCGGATTTTCCCGCCATTGCGTAATCGCCGCCTCCCACTGCTGGATGCGTTTCCCGCACCGTGGGCAGCGGGCGAACACATTGCGTGAAGCGCAGCGAAACTCGGGATGTGTGTATAAATTACTGAACCGCAGGTGACAAAAGTCTTCCGAGCCATCTGGCGGCGGTTCAAATGCTATGTAGGGGGAGCATCCCATAAAAGTGATGAAATTCAGAAAATGTTCTCCCGCCAGATAACGTCGTCCATTTTGACCAACCAAAGGATCTCCAATAAACTGCACGTCTTGCAGCGCCTCAACAATTGGCTGCCATTCTGACAAACTAAAATAAATATCGTCCGGATGTAACACCAATCGGTATGCTGGCGATGTACTCATTGATATGACTTCATTGAATTGCACTGGCTAATACCCAAACATGGAATTAACCATTTATAGCCTCTCTGTGCGAAAAATGCAAAACAGGAGTATCCTTTAGTCAGCAATTTTGCGGCAGCGGGTTTCTGCGCGCTGCGCTGGAATAAGTGCAGCCCATGCTGCACACTTTCAGTATGCGGCTAAAGGCGGATTAATCTATCGGAGCCGGAAACACCATAGCCCCAGCGGTTATTGCGACTGCAGCTTTTTCATCGATACTATTTTAGTGTAAGCTGTTAAAAATAATTGGTCAGCGCGGAACATAACGTATACAACGTATAACGCCATGCAACCTTCTAACCTACCACATAAGATTTTACAATGGTTAGTGAAAATCCCACTAGCCGCATGCCTGGTCTGTTTGCACCTTACCGAATACGCGCGGGCGTACGACGACGACACATCCATCAACCGAATTTCACTGGATAAAGAAAACTTTCTCGACATCAAAGCCTACCAACCGCGCAAATCTCTTGATTACCAGTGGTACAACGCCGTGAACGGAGCGCGTATCTTCGCAGGCAGCTTGGATCAAGACCGCTTTTATATGTTAAGCGGCTATAAGTTTCAAAGCGACTTGTCGGAATACGTCACAGCCCGTATTACCACCGAACAAGAGGTTTTTTACGCCATTAAACCTTATCCACTGCCGTTGTTGGAAGCGCAAATTTTTCCCTGGGCCAAAAACATCGGCATATCGCTGTTAGGTACTGCCGCTTATGACAAGCGCCAGGCGGACATGGGAGTCGCCTTGAGCTGGGGCCGGCAGCCATGGAATTTCACCCGCCTGAGTTGGTTGAAAGTCGATGCCTTATACAATCGTAAAAACGACTTCGATGAGTCCTACTATGCGGAGAATCCCACCACCACTGAACTCCAAGGAGCTTACATCATCCGCAACAACCACGTTATACGCTACACCGTAGCTATCGACTCACCGCTGAAAAAAATCACCCCCGAACGCCTAGGCACTTTTACACAACAAGGTTACCGCTATGATTTCTTGTACGATTACAAACTCTCCCGCCAAAAAATAGCGGGACTCCACGTGCGTGGTTTCCAGGAAGAAAAGTCTTCCAATGAGACAGGCTTGCAACAAGACCAGGAAACGGTTTTCACTACGGTGGATGTGTACTGGGCGGACCTGGACAGGGACAAAGAACGCCGCCTGGGATTGCAATTGGATAGTGTAAACAACCGGTTTAACGACTATCTCAATGCGGACGACAGCCTGGAGTACTCCCTGGATACGCTGCAACTGTACGCCACCCAACGATTTCCATATGGGCCTCATATGGCCTGGGACTTGGGCATGCACTTGGCGTGGGCAATGGAAAAAAAATTATTTACCCCACCGGAACGGGACGACGAACACAATGACAGTTTTCAAGGAAAATTGCGTACCGGTTTTGAATATTTTTCGTCGGATCGCAAAAGCGCCTTGCAAATCAACTTGAGCATTGAACTGGATAACCTGTCTCAATCCCCCCTCAATGGCGGCAACGCCAGTTTTCAGCAGGTTTTTTAAGGAATAGAAAGTTTTCAAGGTACCCCAATTCCCCGACGGGATTCCCCGATGGTTCGTCACCATGGGTTATAATAGGCCGCCGCCATAGAAAGCCGCGGTGCCAATGCCAATAACCATCCGCTGTTTATGCTGAAGGACTTAATGTTTGATGTTTAAGAATTTACAACTTTCAGAATCGCAATATTTTTATACGGCCTGGGCCCTGATTTTATTATGTTTTATTGCCATGCTCATCAATTTGGGCGCCCATCATATGTTTGTGCATACCGATGAACCGCGCCGCGCCGTGGTGGCACTGGAAATGATCTTGTCCGGCAACTATGTTGTGCCGACCTTAAATGGCGAACCCTATCTGAACAAACCACCGTTGCTTAATTGGTTGACCGTCAGCTCTTATCTATTACTGGGTAGTTACAGCGAGTTCGCCCACCGGTTGCCCACCATCGTTACTCTGTTGGCGTTATGCCTGGTGATTTTTTTCGCCAATCGCACCGCGCTGGATAACAAAACCGCTTTGCTGGTGATGCTGGCGGTGCTGACCAACGGCCGGGTGTTATTCCTGGACAGCTTTATCGGCATGATCGACATCCCATTTGCGCTGTTAGTGTATGCCTTATTTATGGCTGTGTATTTTTTGGGGCAGGCGGGAAAATACCGTACGCTGTTTTTAATCGCTTATTTATTGACGGCGCTGGCGTTCTTAACCAAAGCCTTGCCGGCATTGGTGTTCTGCGGCTTTACCCTACTGACTTATTTTATATTTTTCGATCGCTGGCGCCGCCTGATCAGCCTGGATCACGTATTGGGGATTTTATTGCTGACAGGTATACTCGGTGTCTATTACGGTATGTACTTGCACAGCAGTGGCGTTGATGCGCAAACCCTGCTGCAGACGATATTCTACGAATCCTCCAAACGCACCGTGATTCGTTTTGGTATTTTGGATACGTTAATCCATCTCGTCAGCTTCCCATTTAACATGCTGGTGAATTTTGCACCTTGGTCGTTCCTGGCGTTACTGCTGTTCAACCGCGATATCCGCAAAGCATTGTGGGACAACCGTTTCATTCGTTACAACATGTTGTTGTTGGTGGCCAATTTGCTGGTGTACTGGACGTCACCGGAAGTCCATCCGCGTTATTTGTTAATGCACGCACCGCTTTTTTATACCATCGCCATAAGCGCCTTTCTGATTGGCGCGCAAAACCGGTCGAACTGGGCCAGGATTATGCTGATATTTTTGCTGGCATTGAGCGCCCTTTTTGTGGGGGGGCTTTATTATGGCAGCTTTCACATTGCCAATCAGCCGCAATTCCCCACCGATTCACCCCTGGGGCCGCTGATATGGGCTGTTTTTGCCACGGTGGTATTGGTAGGCATGCTGCGAATACAATCCCAAACCGAAAAATTATTGGCCATGGCGGCCATAATGATCCTGGCACGGTTTGACTACAGTATTTATATGCTGCCGGTGCGCGCGCACACGCAAGAGCCTTACCGGCAACAAGCCGTGGAGATTGCGCATCAAACCCGGGGCATGCCTTTGTATTTGTACGGCTCCAATTCGGTTCAAGACGGTACAACGTATTATATCGAGCGCGAACGCAACGCCATTCTCCGCCGGCACACGCCGCAGCCAGGAGACCCGCAAGCGTATTATTTGGTTCGTGAGGACATGATAAAGCAACAGAAAATGCAGGCCTTGGGGCGGTTATCCACTTTGTTCCATGAGGATTTGTTCCTGGTGAAACTGCCGTAATTTCGCGCGTTGATTTACAGGCCGAGCCTGTTTATTCGGCCAGCACCGCCCGGCTTAGCGTGATATCCGTCTGTCCGATGTAGTCGGCGTCGCCACTGACTTGCAGGGGAATGCGGGTTTTGGGGTGAATATACAACCTGATATCGCCTTTGACGCCAAGAAATACGAACTCCTCTTTAGCGATATTTTTATTTACCGGTTCGGATTGAATCGATAGCCGCAAAGCATCCACTGTTTCACGCACGCGTTTTTTACCGCCTTTGGTGTGGGCAACATATTCGGTTTGAATCTCTTCAGTGCCTTGCAACACAATTTCCACTTGATTGATATGCTCCTTGTCAAAAGTGAGGAACACCACCCGGTCGCCTTTGTTGTGTAACTCGGCGGCAGACATTGCATAAAAAATGACATTGTTATCCGTCATCTTATAAGGCGGCAATGCCTCAGGGTAAGGATAAAACTCAGAGGAAGTTTTCGACCAATTGGCAGGCGGTGACTTCTCTTCCCCATTCGCCGGTAAGCGGTCTTTGCGGTAGGCGCCGTCTTCCAAAAAACGGTAGGTTCTTACAATGGTTTTACGCCCGGTTTCAGTTTGCGTTCGTTGCAAGGCCGTCAAATCGCCCTCGAACCAGAATTCCAAGGTTGAATTCCGGCCGAATTTCGCCGTATGACTGCTTAGATAATAAACCGGTTGCTGTGCGGGCATAACAAGATTCGATTTCACCGGATTGGGGGTGATCAAGTCGGACTCGGCTTGTGAGGCGGTAAGTTTTTTAAACTTGATTTCAGCATCCACAGTGAAAAACAATACCGAAGCACTAAAAGTCAATTCGGACCATTTGATGTTGGCGGGATTGAACTGGGCCGCACTGGCGTGCAACGTTGTTAGGCATAAAACCACCCCGCAAAAACCCGCTAATACCCGTTGGCGCGAGGCGTTGATGCGCATTCTTTGAAAAATGACATTCATTGTTGATATCGCTTTGGATGTTTTAGGCATATATTCTCTATGAAAAAGGTTGATGATTCTCAAAGCAATTTCAAGGAATCCAAGAATTGTTCAGTGGATTTTGCCAGAGATTGTCCGGCTTGTGCCGAAATTTGGACATTTTTTTTCATTTTTGGTTGCTAAACACGAAACGGAGCTTTTAAAATGCGCGTTTTGCTTTTTAGCCGAGAAATCAGCCTTAGATTCCTGCCCTTATACACGAGTTTTGCAAATACCGCAGCAAATGACGCTTTTCAACCATAATAGTACACAATCGCCACCCAATTATCTTGGCATGCTGGCAATTGTCATCATTGGGTTAACCGTTTATCGCAGTATGTTATGGGCATTCACGGATTTTACCCTGTTTTTTGACGAGGCGTATTACTGGGGATGGGCGCAGGATTTAGATTGGGGTTTTTATTCCAAACCACCCATGATTGCCGTCTTGATCGCTATGACCACATCGGTATGTGGTGACGGCGAATTGTGCGTGAAAGCGGGCGCATTGATCGTACATCCATTGACGGCATTGCTGATCTTTTCCATCGCCAGAATGCTGTTTGATGCACGCACTGGCTTTTTTGCCGCCGTCACCTACATCACCATGCCCGGAATCTCTTGGTCCTCGCTGATTATTTCCACTGATGTGGTGTTGCTGTTTTTCTGGGCCGCCGGCATGTTGTTATTTCTCAAAGCATTACACAGCGGCAAAATGCTCTACTGGGTGGCGGCGGGTGTGTGCGGCGGACTGGGTTTGCTGAGCAAATACAACATGATTGTCTTTCCGTTATCGGTGTTGTTTTTTCTGTTTTCCGCGCCGCAGTACCGGCACGAGTTGAAACGTCCCGGTGTGTATGTCGCCATGGCGCTGGCCGTGTTAGTGTTTCTGCCCAACCTGATTTGGAATATGCAGCATGGGTTTCCCACCTTTCAACACACAGCGGAAATCTCCAAAGTTAGTCAGAAAACCCGGCACTTGGAGGAGTTAGGCGCTTTCCTCGGCAGCCAACTTGGGGTGTTTGGCGTAATATTCTTCCCCACGATGCTATACGTTTTCGCTCGCGCCAAGTCCTTATGGGACAACGAGGCCTACCGTTTTCTCATCTGTTTTGCTTTACCGTTTCTCACAATCATCAGCGTGCTGGCGTTATTAGGTCGGGCTCACGCCAATTGGGCCACACCGACTTACGTTGCCGGGTGCATTTTGGTGGCCGCTTTTCTGGTTACCCGCCAGCGGGTCAAATTGTGGACGATTGCCGTGATGATCAATTTGCTGCTGGCAATCCTCGCATACCATTGGCACGGCATCGCCAACGTGCTGGACATCAGGCTCACGGCAAAAACCGATCCTTTTAAACGCGTGCAAGGCTGGCGTGAACTGGCCAAACCCGTGGCGCGCATCCTGGCGCAATACCCGTCGGCTCTTTTGCTAAGTGACACCCGCGACACGCTCGCGGAATTGATTTATTACGTAAAGCCTCATCCGTTAAATGCCGTGGCGTGGAACCCTCACGGCAAGCTGGAGAATCACTACGAACTGACTACCACAATGGATGATAAGCTGGGCAAGGATTTTATTTATGTGACTGAACTAGGTGATATTCCTTTACTACGTCAGTCGTTTGCATCAGTGCAGACTCTAGACAGCATACACGTCAGTGTTCATGAGGATTATTCCCTGGACTATCACGTGTATTATTTACAAAACTTCAAAGGGTATCCGAAACAATAGCCGTAGCTCGGCAGCTGTTTTCACAAACTATTCGACTGCAAGATTAACCAATATGATGACTTCCGCTCAGAGTGAGGTTTCCTTCCCCCGCAAGGCGTTACTGACATTAGCCGCTATCGCGGGAGTTACTACTGTCATTTTCTGGTTCTCCGACCTGGACTTGCTGGCAGCCGGCTGGTTTTATCATCCGGAGAATCCCGACAGCTTTTGGCCCAAAGGTAATTTCTGGTTATGGCAATTTTTCTACGAAGGCGTGCCGGCATTGGCGGCTGTGTTAGTGCTGGGCTCGGTATTTATTCTGATCTATAGCAGCTTGCGCGGTAAATTGGTGCAATACAAACTTGCCGCCGGCTGTGTGTTGCTAACCATATTATTGGGACCCGGCTTGCTGGTGAACGCTATTTTTAAAGACCACTGGTGCAGGCCCCGACCGAATCAAATTACGGAGTTCGGCGGTCACATGCAACACATTCCACCGCTGATGATCGGCGAGAGTCGCAAAGGCGAGTCCTTTCCAGCCGGACACCCTTCTATAGGATTTTCCCTGGCCATATTCTGGCTGCTGTTGCGAGGGCGTAAACCCAAGCTTGCCACCGCTGCTCTATTATTAGCGATCATCTCCGGCATCCTCATGGGCATAGGACGCATGG
>JAJDNG010000029.1 GCA_022340845.1 Gammaproteobacteria bacterium
ATAGGTTCTAGTTGATTGCTCAAAAAAATGCCATTGGTTTAGCTGTCAACCAACGTCTAAAACGAGTGATGAACGTGGCCAGTATACCAAATAATTTTCCAGCAAAAGGTGGTAAGATTTTTTTCAAAAAGAAACTAATGATTTAAATCAGTGTTGTACCTCCCCCCCCGACTCCGTCAAGTTGTCCTCCCCTTTTCTCACACCCACCGTTTTTTGCAAGCTCTCAATTGTAGGGACGTCGTGCGGCCTAACTCTATACACCCTTTGGGAAACATAATGCCCCATATTGATTTTTGATTCTTAATAAATAATTGCGGATTCTAATTACTAGTGCAACTTGAACCTGCGTAAAACAAAGAGCGATGGATTATCCAGTATGTTTTATTTGCAATTTATTAACAATATAAAACTGGGTTGAAAATTGGTAATATTCACAAAATTTTACTATTGACTAAATTTTTTTATCTATAGATACTTTCCAGTCGCCGAAAAAACTATCCAGTCCACAAAAAATTTGGCTATTGATTGTGCTGTGGATTGGCGGTTGGATTAAGGGCGATCGAAATGTTGTAGTGGTTGAAACCCGAACATCTTAATGATACGAGAGTGTTTTACCACTGCCGCGTATCCTGCCAATTTAAAAAAATTAATAAATACTAACAATTAAAACGAGTCTAAGAGGGGAGTTGTATGAATAGAGTCATCTTGTCGTTAGCCAGTTTGTCACTTGCAGCAAATGCACTGGCCGCAACTTATACAGTTTCAAATATATCGGATGTTGTCGGACCCGCTAATAGTGATCCGCGTATCAGCGCAAACGGAGACGTCGCATGGGTTTCCAACATAAATTACACCAACAACGAAATTGTTTATTACGATTCAGAATCTGGAGCAGTTTCTCAAATCACCAATAACGAGATCGAAGATGGGGTTTGGGGTTCTTTAAGAATGAATAGTCGTGGTGACTTGGTATGGTTAACCGATGATGGTACAACACAACAATTATTTTACTATGAACGCGCCACACAGGCAGTCAGTCAAATCACTAATGATAATGGACAGAAAGACTTCCCGGCCATTAGCGATAACGGTGATGTTGTCTGGGCCGGTTGGAATAATACCTCAACAAGTTGGGAGTTATTTCAATATTCATCAGCCACAGGTGCGGTTACACAGCTAACCAATGATTATATATCCGATCGTTCGCCCGAAATAAATGGACGTGGCGATATCGTTTGGTCGCGAACCACATTTGCTTCGGAAATTTTTTTGAGGGAGGCCGCATCCGGTGCGATAACGCAACTGAGCATTTCGGATGAATTAGGTTATCACAATGACTTTGCCAGAATAAATGATAATGGCGATGTCGTGTGGGCAACGCAAAATGGCGGTGAGCTTCGTCTTTACCAAGCTTCAACAGGCACGGTAATTCCCTTGCCTGATAGTGCTGGTACCTATGCATCCTATAGCCATCAAATCAATAATCGCGGTGATGTTGTGTGGTCAAGACCGGTTACTGTAAATTTTGTTGGTGTTGACGAAGTCTATTTATACAGTGCCGACACAGGTGTAACCACGCGACTGACCAATAACGATTTGCACGATTCCAATCCGCAAATTAACAATAATGGCGACATAGTCTGGCGAATGGACTACGGCGTTATTCATTATTACGATGCCGCCACCCAGTCCATTAGCGTCATTTCTGAAGCGTCAGGTGGGATTTTTTCACCCCAACTAAACGACAATGGTGATGTGGTTTGGAACCTACAAACCCCAGATTCGGTTATCTTATTAGCAACGCCCACGGTAGAAACGGCGCAATGTGAAATAATTAACCTGGATGACGAATATGGTAACCCTGTTGCCGCCAATGCGGTTAACAATCAGGGGCAGGTCTTAATTACCAGTGGCAAGGGTGTATCGATTTGGGATAACGGCACAATAACGCCACTGACCATCACAGGCGCCGGCAGCTATGTGAGCGGTATCGATTTAAACGATGTGGGACAGGTAGTGGTCAAGACCATGATAGACGTTTATCAAAGAAGCTTCTTATGGGAAAACGGTGTTTCTACCGACCTTGGCACCCTTGGGACGACTGCAGTAGCGACTAAATTGAATAACAACGGACAAATCATAGGTTGGACCCATATAGGATATAATGCCCACGCTTTCCTCTGGGAAAATGGTGTCATGCAGAATCTCGGAAGAAACAACGCTGCCGATATAAACGATGCTGGGCAAATCGGTGGAACATTCAATGGTCGAGCAGGAATTTGGGACAACGGCCAGGTTACGCCTATTCCTTACATGTCGTTTTTTCAATTCGTCACTGGGATTAACAATCAAGCTGAGACAACAGGTTGGGCGTGGGTTGTTACCGACCCTGTTACACCTGTCCATTCTTTCCTTGCAAACGATGCAAGCATCGCTGATTTAGGTACCGTCAACGGCTTGATGACCATGGCGCAAGAAGTTAACGATAACGGTACCGTTGTAGGTGCTGCTTTCGGGGATGGCAATAGCTATGCGTTTGTCACCAAGGATGGGGTTACTTCGTTGCTGGTGGACAAGTTGCCGCCGAACTCCGGGTGGGAGGCATTGCATAATGCGACAGACATTAACAACGCGGGTCAAATCATTGGTCAAGGCCGTAAAGACGGCGTTAATAAAACCTTCTTAATGAGTGGTGCTTGCCTGTAATAAAAGAATACAGAGTGGAGAACTGTCTCCACTCTGCTTTACTAGAACCTATCTCAAAATTAGAGATTTTGTGTTTAGACGAGGCTAGAGCCTTTCCAAAAGCGCAGTTTATCACTGCGCGACCCCGGCATTTGACAAAGGCGATAACAACGGATAAACGAAAAAGGTCAATTTTGAGATAGGTTCTAATTATTTACCCCCCTCTGGATCAGGGTGTAGGAAGGCTAAACCCTTTTTCACCCAAGTCGCGCTGTTCTTGAGCGTAAATGGCTCGCCCCCTAGCCGTTCGATAGCCCTGAATTTCACCGCAATTACGTTACCATCGTTGAAAATCCACCCGCTATTTCCCATGCGAATCCATTCTGATCATCCGGTATTCCGAATCCCATTCTCGCCTACGCAGCGCAGCAACTGGAGTTGGACAGTTAGATAATTGCGGCTCAGTCTATCAGGCTCGTTTGTATACCAATCGGCGGAGGCGTTTGCCGTTAAGTGCTCAAATATCATCTTGCGGGCCTGCCCCACGAAGTGGTTTCGGCATCGCCACAGCGTCTTTTCGGTTTTGGCGTCTTGCGTCGCCATACCTCCAGTGTCCATGCACTCGGATGCAATGCACCCATATCAATTTCTCTTTTTAATTTCTGTCCGTGTAACCGGCTCTGTTCGACAGCTTGGCCCATTTTCTGTACTCGTTTCCAATCCGAAAAAAGTTAGTCAACCATTGTTATTTGCCACAGCATTAAACTAGATTTAACATATCGATTCCACGCGTCTGCGTGAATATAAACTGAAGATGATTAATCCGCGTCCGTAACCAATTAAAAAGGATATTCTTGCAATGAAGCAACACCATCACATCCTGGTTCTGTTGATTATTCTGTTCCTTATAGCACCTGGCGCGCAAGCCTACACTTTTAAAATTGCCACTCTGGCGCCGGATGGTACGACGTGGATGAAAGAGATTCGTGCGGCGGCCCAAACTATTGCCCAGCGCACCGACGACAGAGTGCAGTTTAAATTTTACACCGGTGGCGTGATGGGCAATGAAAAAAGCGTTTTGAAAAAAATGCGCATCCAGCAATTGCACGGGGGCGCGTTTAGCGTCAGTGGACTGGCCGAGGTTTACCCGGATATTCAATTGTATTCTTTACCGTTTTTGTTTCGCTCCTACGCTGAGGTGGACTATGTACGCAGTAAGATGGATGATGAAATCGGCAAAGGCCTGGCACAAAACGGCATGATTTTATTCGGAATGAGCGACGGTGGATTCGCCTATCTAATGTCTGACACACCGATACGAAGTATAGATCAGTTAAAAGACAAGAAATTATGGCTACCCGAAGGGGATGTGATCACGCAAACCGTTTATGAGATCGCCAATTTGGCTTCAGTTCCCCTACCGTTGTCGGATGTATACACTGGTCTGCAAACCGGCATGATTGATACCATCGGCACCAGTCCGATGGGCGCCATCGCCTTTCAATGGCACACTGGTATTAAATACGTTACGGATATCCCGTTATTCTATCTATTAGGTCAATTTGTGATGGATAAAAGAGCTTTCAACAAAATTTCTCCTAGTGATCAAACTATAGTGCTGGAAGTGATGCAAACTGTCATGAGCAAGTTAAGCGATCTGAACCGTAAGGACGACGCGAAGGCCCGCACAGCATTACAAAATCAAGGCATTGAGTTCCTCCGCATTAACGCGGAAGAACAACACCGTTGGGAGGCCATCGCCAAACAATCCACAGAAGCACTGGGCAAAAAAGGCGTATACACCCAGCAAATGTACAATCTGTTAATTCAATATTTAAGTGATTTTCGCAGCCGTAATCAAACTTCCGGCCAAGTGAATCCGTAGCAGAAGTTCTTCTGATGGACAACAAATCAGATCGCACCCTGCTGGTCAGCATTCTCACTGTTATTCACCGAGTCGAAGACAGCTTGCTGGCGCTGCTACTCATCTCAATGATAATGTTAGCCAGCTCGCAAATACTTTTGCGCAATGTGTTCGAGATAAGCTTTGTATGGGCGGACCCGCTGTTACGAATTATGGTTTTATGGGCGGCATTGATTGGGGCGCTTGCCGCCAGCCGGGACAACAAACATATTACTATTGATGTGCTGACACGAGTGATGAACGAAAATGCGCGCCAAGCGACCCGTATTTTCACCAGTTTATTCACCGCCGTTGTCACGGGGATTATTGCGTACCACGCCGGACGGTTTGTGGTAATGGAGCACGAAACGCAGAATGTGGCATTGGGAATCCCTGCCTGGATTTTCGAAGCCATTATTCCCGCAGCCTTCGGACTGATGGCCATACGCTATCTCATCCATTTTGCGCAGGGCGTTCAGATATTGTTCGCGCCGAGACAAACATCATGAATGTTGTCTTGCTGATTATCACTTTGTTGGGCGCACCGCTATTTGCCGTGATCGCCGCCAGCGCCATGTTCGGCTTTTACAACGAGGATGTCGATCTGGCCGTGATGGCCATCGAAATTTATCGTTTGGCGGAAACTCCAGTGCTCCTGGCCATCCCTTTGTTTACCTTCGCCGGGTACATCTTGGGTGCGAGCCAGGCCCCGCATCGGCTGGTGTATTTCACCAATACGCTTCTCGGATGGCTACCCGGTGGATTAGCTATGGTTGCTATCGTCGCCTGTGCGTTTTTTACCGCCTTCACCGGCGCCTCCGGCGTAACCATCGTCGCGTTGGGAGCGCTATTATATCCCGCGTTAAAAGAAGCCGGTTATGGCGAACATTTTAATCTTGGTCTCATCACCAGTTCCGGGAGCTTAGGTTTATTATTCGCGCCCTCTCTGCCTTTAATTTTATACGGCGTAGTGGTGCAGCAAATGGGCATGGAGATAAAAGTCAGCATTGGCGATTTATTCCTTGCCGGCATCTTACCGGGATTGCTAATGATGTTTCTGCTGTCGGTATACAGCATGCTGCAGAGACGCCAGCCACGCTCGACCACGCCCAAAGCCACCAATGCGGAAGTTGTAAAAGTGTTGCGCGAATCGGCTTGGGAACTGCCGCTGCCTTTTATCGTTCTCGGCGGTATTTACTCCGGCATGTTTGCCATATCGGAGGCCGCCTCGGTCACCGTGCTGTACGTGTTCATCGTGGAAGTGCTCATCAAACGTGAAATACCCATGCGCGATTTGCCTCGACTCATACGCGAATCCATGATCATGGTGGGGGGCATCCTCATTATTCTCGGCGTATCGCTGGCATTGACCAATTACATCATCGATACCGGTCTCCCGATGCGCATATTCGAGAGCATCAAGACGCATATCGACAGCAAATGGACCTTCCTAATCCTGCTTAATGTGTTCTTGTTGGCGCTGGGCATGATACTGGATATATTCTCCGCGCTGGTGATTGTGATTCCCATAATCCTGCCTATCGCCCTTAATTACGGTATCCACCCGGTTCATCTGGGCATCGTGTTTCTCGCCAACATGCAGCTGGGGTATTTTACGCCGCCAGTGGGAATGAATTTATTTATCGCCAGTTACCGCTTTGAACGCCCGGTGATGGACTTGTACCGGGCCACCATACCCTTCTTTTTTATATTACTCGGGGCAGTTTTAATAATTACTTATTGGCCTGATTTGAGCCTAATGTTTCTGAAGCAACAATAGGTTCGCGGGCGCTACAATTTTCTGTGGGCGAACCGCTGACCGCTATCATTCCGCGACCCTGTACCACAGTAAGCGCTGGGCATCCGAAGAACAAATTCACTTTTCATCGTACACGGACGACACAAAGAATATTAGTGTCGTAAAATCTAAAGATGGCCGTAGTGACTGGGCGAGAGCGGCACGACGCTGCTCGTAGTCAGTATTAAAGTTTCGTTTCGCGCAAGGCATAGACTTTTCCTTAAACGCCCCATTTTAACGAAAAAATGGGGCGTCTAAAGTCAAACTCTACTGATTTTCTCGTGCTCTATGATATTTAGTGAACATGGTAGCTTGGCCTGACCACCATATACTGTCCCTGCATTTCCTTCAAAATTCGATAGAGCTTAAAAAGTAGCTAGCCCGCAAGGCTGCGCATTTATCCATATTGTTGGAGTGTGGCAAGTGCTGCAATCCTCGGTAGTGGGACAATGCCCCACCGGGGTGTCGCTTTGATTGTGGCACCCCTGGCCCAAACAGGATGGCTCTATCACTTCGCTGTGGTTAAACGGTATAATCAGTGGCAACCATAGCACTTGAGTATGACAACTTTCGCATTGCTCTGTTGTTAATGGATGGGTTATCGGTTTCCCCGTAGCGGTGGTGCCATTGTGACAGATCAGGCATGTATCGTAGGTTTGCGAGTGATCGAACGGAAAAACTAACGGTAACCATGCGCCAGTGTAGTGGCAAGCCTCGCAATAATCCGTAGTCATCGGGTGGGTAAGCGGTTTTACTGTCACTGCGCTTGCGCCGTCATGGCAGCCGGACTGCGCGCAGGCTTGTCCAGCCACGTTTGCATGATCAAAAATCAAAGCAGCAAAAGATATGGTCGAATGACACAGCTCACACTGTTCAGAACTGGCTACGTGAATTGGGGATTTTCCGATTGCGATATCATTATTGTGGCAGTGGACGCAAATGTCCGTGGTTTGGCTATGGTCCATGGGCAGGAGCAAAGGGATCCACGCCGCCACGTCATGACAAGCCTCACAAACCGATGTGGTTACCGGGTGTGTAGGCGGCTGATCATGACAGTTGGCGCAGGGCTGGCCGGAGACCGTGCTGTGGTCAGTATAGCCGGGGATAACCGAGACCGCCAAAGATGGGTTACTCTCACCATAAGCATTCTCCGCGGTTACTACGAAATAATAATTAACACCGTTGATTAATCCCGTGGCGGTATAATTGTTGGCCATCACGATGGCCTGTCGTGTCTCCTGCGATGGTTTGAGTGACGGTTCGGTACTTAAATACACGTTGTAGTGATCGATATCGGGAATTGCGTTCCATGATAGGAGCGCCTGCCCCAATCCGGCTTTAGCGCTAAGCCCTGATGGTACAGGTGGCACGGGCCCTTGCGCATATCCAACAATCACCACTTCCACTCGATTGCCCTCGAAAACACGCAACCCAGCATCACTGCAACTCCATGTCACGCCATCGACAAAACGTTGCGAGCTTGTTATTCCAGTGGTTCGATTTTTACAGCGCAGCGCCTTTATTTTGGTTATTCCCACGACTGCCCCGTGGATACCCATATTTGAATCCAGCGCTTTGCCTCTAATACGCTGCGTTATCGGGTCGCCGGGACCGACCTGCATTCCACCCGCCTCGCAATCCCAATCAGCACGTTGCGGGTAAAGCCGCACACTTTGATCGTTTTCCCTGTTATTGCATTTAACGGACCCAAGATCTAAGCCGTCGACCGAGCCCCCTGTCGCTCCATAGGCTATGCCGCAAATCCCCAGTAAACACGCAATGCCCAACACGAAGTATCCTTGCCCTTCTACTATCATTTTTAAGTCCCCTGTATTGTTATCAGTCGCAAATACCAACAAAACACCCGGATGTAACTCAGTCGCAGGCATTCATGGATCGTCATTAAAAACTTTCCTAATCTACCAATACGAATCGTCATATGGTTTATTCCCGGTCAGAGAGTTTTTTTTAAAATTGGGTAATATTCGATACTACAGCGTGGAGCGCCTCTTCCAGGTAGATGTAGGAACAAGGAAAATATTTTGCGTTGGCGGGAATAAACGTCTCGCTATTTCGTAGTGCCTTGACTGTAGTGCCTTGACTGTAGTGCCTTGACTAAGGGAGAAAGACCCTATGCTATTTTTTGGTTACAAATCACTCAGTAGCGCAAGCCGCCGGCCGGTGCTACAATGCAGCCTGTTTTTAACCGCGCACCGCCACAAAATGTAACATGGATCACTTTAAACAGTTGTTGACAGACCAGTTACCCGTATTGATGCGGCTTGCGTTGGCATTGACGGGAGAGCAGTCTAGCGCGGATGATCTACTACAAGATTGCGTGGAACGCGCGTTACGCAATTGCGAACAATGGGACGCCCGAAAAAAACTCAAACCCTGGTTATTCGCCATTATGCGCAACCTGTACATAGACAATTACAGGCGATTAGACGTATCCAAACACACCATCCCCATGGAATTTACAGACGAACTCAGTTCCCTGCCCTCCCAGGAGACGCATGTAACCACTCACGACGTATATAAAGCGTTAATGCAATTACCGCTGGAACATAGAGAAGTTTTATTGCTGGTTGGATTGGAGGAGATGGATTATAAAGAAACCAGTCAAATCCTGAACATTCCTCTTGGCACGGTAATGTCGCGGCTGCACCGCGCTCGCAAACAATTACGCGATCAACTGTTTGCCGCAGAGTTGCAAAACACGGCTAAGGTGGACTGATGGCAAAAGATCACCACATAACCGATGACTTGCTGCAAGCGTACGTTGACGGCCAACTTAGCCCGCAGCAACAAGAGCAAGTGGAGGCTTATTTCCGCACCCATTCTGAAAAACAACAGGAATCGCGCGATCACCGACTGCTGAATCAATCACTGCATGCGTTGTTCGATCCCGCCCTGGACCGACCAGTGCCCGCAAACGTTTTAGCCTTATTAAAGGAAAAAGATCACAGTGTGCCTGCCAGGCCTGCGAACGCTGTCAACCCACCCTCTTCTGACACCAAGCCAGCCACCACTCGTTGGTTAATCCAAAGCATCGCAGCCGGCGTATTACTGATGGCGGGAAGCTTGCTGGGGTGGGTAATGCACGGGGAACTGTCCGGGGTATCCGTTCCCGCTCGCGCTGCCCTGGAATCGTTGGCTGTCGATGCGCATCGAGTCTACGCACGCGAAAAACGTCATGCTGTGGAAGTGCAAGCACCCGAACAAAACCATTTGATGAGTTGGTTGTCTGCGCGACTGGGCGAACCCGTAGGGCCTGCGGATTTAACTACGTACGGATACGAATTATTGGGAGGACGCTTGTTGCCGGCGCAGGGTAAACCGGCCGGGATGTATCTATACCGAGGACCTCACGAAGTGACATTAACTTATTACATCACCTCACAGCCAGCGGGTCTCAAGAAGAGCGAAAACGGCTTAATACCGAATTGTCACGAATACATGGACAGCGCCACTACAGTTTGCTCATGGACGCACGCTACTCTGCTTTACTTCGTAATTGCCGATGAACCCGCAGATCGATTGCGAGCAATATCGCAAAAAATACGCGAGCGATCAAAACAGCCGTAAACGAATTACTCATAACTACGTCGGATGTAATGTCGGATGCAACGTCGGATGTAGCGTCAGCTGTATTGTATGCATGAAGTAGATTGATTCATTTTCTGGTCGCTTATCCGGTCTTTTGCTTGATCTCAATGCTACACATCAAGGTTCGGCCTTTGCCGTTGCAATCTACCAACTCCTAAGTAGTAATCTAGGCCCAGATAAAAAAACACAAAGCAGCCTTCATCCATATCGAGCATCAACGTGGCACCATGCGAGATCCCAGAATCCACATAGCCAGCAATGGCACTGTCGGCATGGCATTCGCTGGTGTGCTGTGGCGACTCGAAATCGCGGTCTTTTTCGTACTACGATAGTAACCCGCAATTACCCAATCGTTGCTCTGCTTCTTTATTGGCAAGCGATATAGCGGTGCGGTAATTTTCCAACGTAGGTTTTGGATGCAGCTTAATGACCTCTAGGTTGGAGAGATCCACACCTTCGCGTAGCAGACAAGCTGCTGTTGAATAACGCATAGGTCAATGGCAGTGTCGTATGCAATGCATTAGCGTCATTCAATCCTCAATGACGACCTGACAAACTATTACGCCAATTTCAAATCCCAACACACGCCTGGACGAATGTATATGCGGACAGCCATAAACCTGGGCGGCTCGAGTCTTGTAGCTTGGCTAGGGCACTATCCGCAAAATCAGTTTAGCTAATTTCTTCCTAGTTGCGTGCTAAGCCCCTCTTTTTTATGAAATAGCAGTAAATTCCCTGTATGGGCGTGTTAAGCGACATAATCGTCGGCGACCGAATTAAGCTCTTCAATAATAAATACTTAGCGATGAAATAATTTCACTAGTCTTGTTGTTAATGTATTTAGTTTGGAACTCAGTTTAGGTGAATGGCTGTTTTTACAGCACAGATCAAGACTATTTTTGTGAAATGTGGAGCAATAGACAAATTGAATCGCTAAATTGGCCAATATTGAATCATGCATCAGCTACAATTTTATCGTTTTAACTGTATTCCAAATTCAGTGTGGATCACTTCTTGCACCGCAATGTTTTTTTAAATTCACATCAATGTGCCACCCCAGTCGATAAGTAAGTGAGGTTTAACAATAATGATTCACGGATGGCGCACAGCGCTGCTTGTATACTTGTTGATGTTCATGTTGGCTACGATGACTGCTGGCTGTGGCGGAGGCGGCGGTAGCGACGAAAATAATTCATCATCTGGTGGCCAAATACAGGGCGCCAATCAAGTCGTTGAATTTATTGGCAACCCAGGTCCCATTGTTGCGGTTCGAGTGGGACAAGATCAAATGGCTACCTTGTCAGGCGGCTACATCAGTACCACTGCGGGCGATATATTGAGCTATGACTGGTCCTTCCTTCATAAACCGGATGGTAGCAACGCTGAATTGATAAACCCGACCACGGTGAACCCCAATTTCACCGCCGATGTCAGGGGTACTTATATGGTACAACTGGTGGTCAGCGCAAGAGGGGTTTCCAGTCCGCGATTCATCACCACAGTGATCGCTACCAACGATGGTGAACGGCCCACCGGTCCTTTTCATCATGTTGGTCTGTCATCGAATTGTGTCCAATGCCATAGGACCAACGCGAATTCCATATCGGCAAAATCGCCGGATCACCTCGCGACCAGTAATGTGTGTCAGGCTTGCCATACCACTTTTGGTTTTGCCCTTATCCCTTTTGTCGATCATTTGGAAGTTTTTGGCTCGTGCAGCGAGTGCCATGACGGTGTTCGGGCCATCGGTAAATCCATAGAACACGTTCCGACCAATGCCGAGTGTGACGACTGTCACACTACCGCTGGCTTTCTAGAACTGGCAGCAGACGGGAGTTATGACCACACGGGCATTTCTCAAAATTGCGAAGTTTGCCACAACGGCATTGTGGCCACAGGTAAGAAGGAAGGACACATCCCCACTGACGGTGCCTGTAATTTGTGTCATATCGTGGGAGATTTTCTGACCATCATTTTCGATCATAGTACTATTACTGGTGCTTGTGAGACCTGCCACAACGGCATTGACGCCCCGGGCAAAATAGCCAACCACCCTGCAACAACTGCCGATTGCGGTATGTGCCACAATACCCGTACCTTTGCATGGACGGAGGGTTTCGACCACACAGTTCCCGGCGTCGTCAACGAACTGTGTGAAACCTGTCATAACGGAATTAACGCGATAGGTAAGCTGCCTGATCATATGCCCACAACCGACGATTGCGGCGCTTGCCATACCCCGGGCATCTTTGCCACAGGCGTCTTTGATCATAATGGTGTATCCGGTGATTGTGCGTCCTGCCACAACAGTGTAATCAGTTTGGGATTTCCCGAGAACCACCTGCCAACCACGGAGGATTGCTCGGTCTGTCATCTCGACACCACCACGTTTGTTGGAGCGACATTTGACCATGTCAACGTCTTTGATAACTGTTCCACCTGCCATAACACTGTCATATCTACCGGCAAGACAGACACGCATATTCCCACACAGGACGATTGCAGTACCTGCCATGTCCCTGGAAACGCTTTTGTCCCCTCGATATTTGATCATCAAGGCATTACCCGCGGATGCGAAGGTTGTCACAACGGCGTGTTTGCCACCGGTAAAGATTCGGCCGTGATCCATGTGCCAACCGCCCAGGACTGCCATTTTTGCCACACCACCACGGCGTTTAACCCATCCATCTTCAGTCACGATGGTGTCACCGGTAATTGTGCCAGCTGTCATGACGGCACGGCAGCCATTGGTAAATCGGCTACCCATATTCCGACTACCGAAGATTGCGGAACCTGTCACAACACCACCAGTTTCACCACCGGTGTGTTTGATCACCAGGGCATAACCACGGCATGCGAAGGCTGTCACAACGGTCAATACGCCACAGGCAAGGATTCCGCGCCAAACCACGTACCAACCACCCAGGACTGTCATTTCTGCCATACACCCACGGCGTTTCGACCATCAATCTTCAATCATGTGGACATCACCGGTGATTGCGCATCCTGCCATAACGGCACGGCAGCTACAGGTAAGTCAGCTACGCACATTCCCACCACCGAAGATTGCGGTGTGTGCCATAACACTAGTGGTTTTACTAGCGGGGTGTTTGATCACGAAGGCGTTACCATTGGATGCGAAGGTTGTCACAACGGTCTATACGCCACTGGTAAGGATTCAGCGGTGAACCATGTGCCCACCAGCCAGGATTGTCACTTTTGCCACTCAACGGCGGCGTTTTTTCCTTCGATCTTCAATCACGATGGCATCACGGATAGTTGTGCCTCTTGCCACAACGGCACGTTCTCCATAGGCAAGTCATCGACGCACATACCCACTACCAAAGATTGCGGGGTGTGCCACAGCATCGGCAGTTTTACCACCGGGGTGTTTGATCACTCTGGCATCGTGAGCAACTGTGCCTCCTGCCACAATGGCATTTCCGCCCTGGGCAAGGACACCGACCACCTCCCCACCACCGAGGACTGCAGCGTCTGTCACGTACCCGGCAGTTTTCTAACGGCCGTGTTCGATCACACCGGTATCGTGGATAACTGCGCCTCCTGCCACGATGGCACGGCGGCCATCGGCAAGCCGGTGAACCATATTCCCACCACAGAGGATTGTTCCGTGTGCCACGTCACCGGTAGTTTCACCACCGGCGTGTTTGATCATACTGGTGTAACCAGTGGTTGCGAAGGTTGCCACAACGGGCAATTTGCTATCGGCAAAGATTCAGCAACAAACCATTTGCCCACTGACCAGGATTGTCACTTTTGCCACACCACCACGACGTTTCTGCCTTCGGTATTCAACCACACGGGCATCAGCAACAATTGCGCCTCCTGTCACAACGGTACCGCGGCCATTGGCAAATCGGCGACTCACATTACCACCAGTTCGGATTGCAGCGTGTGTCACAATACCAGCACGTTTATTGGTGCCGTGTTCGATCATACCGGTATCGTGAATAACTGCGCTTCGTGCCACGATGGTGTGTCAGCCATAGGCATGAAGACCAACCACGTGGCGACCACCGAGGATTGCAGCGTTTGCCACGAAACCGGCAGTTTTACCACCGGCGTATTTGATCACACCGGCATCGTGAACAATTGTGCCTCCTGCCACGATGGTTTAGTGGCCACCGGCAAACCGATCACGCACGTACCTACCACCCGGGACTGCTCCAATTGCCATGGCACCTCCACGTTTACCACCGCGGTGTTTGATCATACCGGTATCGTAGATAACTGTGCGTCATGCCACGACGGCGTGACGGCCATCGGCAAGCACGCCGACCATCTGGCTACCAACGAGGATTGCAGCGTGTGTCACGTGCCGGGTACCTTTGTTAATGCCGTGTTTAATCACACGGGCATCGTGGATAATTGCGCCTCCTGCCACGATGGTGTGTCGGCTACGGGCAAGCCGGTGAATCATATACCGACCACAGAAGATTGCTCGGCCTGCCATGTTACCACCAGTTTTACCACGGGCGTGTTTGATCACCAAGGCGTGACGACTGGCTGTGACGGTTGCCACAACGGTCAATACGCCACGGGTAAGGACGCGGCAGTAAACCATTTACCCACTGCACAGGATTGCCACTTTTGCCATACCACCACGGTGTTTCGTCCTTCGATCTTCAATCACGATGGCATCACCGGCAATTGTGCGTCCTGCCACAACGGCACGTTCGCCATCGATAAGTCGGCTACCCATATTCCCACCACCGAGGATTGCGGGGTGTGCCATGATACTAGCGGTTTCACCACCGGAGTGTTTGATCATTCTGGCGTTACGATTGGTTGCGAAGGTTGTCACAATGGTGTGTACGCCACCGGTAAAGATTCGGCGGTGAATCATGTGCCCACCAGCCAGGACTGTCACTTTTGCCACTCAACAGCGGCGTTTCGCCCCTCGATCTTTATTCATGATGGCATTACGGATAATTGTGCCTCGTGCCACAACGGCACGGCCGCCATTGGTAAGTCGGCGACGCACATACCCACCACCGAGGATTGCGGTGTGTGCCACAGCATCGGCAGTTTTACCACTGGGGTGTTTGATCACACCGGTATCGTGAGCAACTGTGCCTCCTGCCACAATGGCATTTCCGCCCTAGGTAAACCCGTCAACCACTTGCCGACGACTGAAGACTGCAGCATCTGTCACGTACCCGGTAGTTTTCTAACGGCCGTGTTTGATCACACGGGCATTGTGGATAACTGCGCCTCCTGCCACGATGATGTTTCGGCCATCGGCAAACCGATAAATCACATACCTACCACAGAGGATTGTTCCGTGTGCCACGTCATCGGCAGTTTTACCACCGGGGTGTTTGATCACACTGGCGTGACCAACGGCTGCGAAGGCTGTCATAACGGTCAATTTGCTATCGGTAAAGACTCAGCAACCAACCATTTGCCAACCAGTCAGGATTGTTACCTTTGCCATACCACCACGGCGTTTCTACCGTCGACGTTCAATCACACGGGTATCAGTAGCGATTGCGCCTCCTGTCATAATGGGACAGCGGCCATCGGCAAATCGGGAACTCATATAACCACAACCGAGGATTGCAGTGTTTGCCACAACACCACTACGTTTATTGGTGCCGTGTTTGATCATACCGGCATCGTGAATAACTGCGCCTCCTGCCACGATGGGGTATCGGCCATAGGCAAGAAGATCAATCATGTCGTAACCACCGAGGACTGCAGTGTCTGTCACGAAACCGGCAGTTTTACCACCGGCGTGTTTGACCACACTGGCATCGTGAATAACTGCGCCTCCTGCCACGACGGCCTAGTGGCCACGGGTAAACCGGTCACACATGTGCCCACCACCCGGGATTGCTCCAATTGCCACGGCACCTCAACGTTTACCACCGCGGTGTTTGATCACACCGGCATCGTGGATAACTGCGCATCCTGCCACGACGGCGTAACGGCCATTGGCAAACACACCGACCACCTTCCGACTTCAGATGACTGCAGCGTCTGTCACGTTACGAGCAGTTTTCTAAACGCCATTTTCACTCATGAGGGTATCGTGGATAACTGCGCCTCCTGTCATAACGGCGTGTCGGCCATCGGCAAGCCGGTGACTCACATTCCTACCACGAACGATTGCTCCAATTGTCATGGCACTACCACATTCATTGGCGGTGTGTTTGATCACACGGGTATCGTGGATAGCTGCGCTTCCTGCCACGATGGCGTTCTGGCCATAGGCAAGCATCCCGACCATCTTCCCACCACAGAGGATTGCAGCGTGTGCCACGTCACCGGAACCTTCCTCAATGCAGTGTTCGATCACACGGGCATTGTGGATAACTGCGCCTCTTGCCACGACGGTGTGTCAGCAACCGGCAAGTCCATCACTCACATCCCCACGACGCTGGACTGCTCTGTGTGCCACAACACCACGGCGTTCGTTGGCGCCAAATATGATCACACCGGTATAACCAGCGACTGCGCATCCTGCCACAATGGGACTTACGCCATGGGCAAGCCTACCGAGCATGTACCCACCAATGCGGATTGCAGCCAGTGCCACCAAACCACCGGCTTCTTCCCGGCAACGTTTGATCATACGGGCATCGTGGATAACTGCGCTTCCTGCCATAACGGCGTGTTCGCAGTAGGCAAATCCACCACCCATGTACCCACCAATCAGGATTGCGGAGTTTGCCACAATACCACCACATTCATTGGCGCAGTGTTCGATCACACCGGCATCGTGAACAATTGCGCATCCTGCCATGATGGCGTGACAGCGCGTGGTAAACACACCGATCACATACCCACGGCATTGGATTGCTCCAACTGCCACACCACCGCTACATTCATTGGTGGCATATTTGATCACCAGGGTATTACCGACGGTTGCGGTTCTTGTCACGATGGTACAACAGCGATTGGAAAATCAACGACGCATTTTATCACTACCCAGGAGTGTAATGTTTGTCATTCCACGAATGGATGGGCGCCGATTAATTTTAACCATGCGTCCAGCAACTACCCTGGCAACCACAATTCGACTGTAACGTGTATTACCTGTCACGGTAACAGTGAGACTATTGTCTATGACTTCCCCCAATACACGGGTTTTTGCGCTGCTTGTCATGCCAATGATTTTCGGCCAAAAGGCCGACACATTGGCGGGGAAACAGGCACGGTGGAACAAAACAAAGATTGCAGTGGTGGTGGTACGGGTTGTCACCGCGTCAGTAGTCGTGACTTTTGATAAAGCAAATTGGTTAAACGCGTATTCCATAATTGCGATCAATAGATAGCCTCAGGAGATCCATCGCTCACTAACAGTGTTAGCGCTCAACACCAAAAGATATAAAAAATACTCCTATATGTGGTTTTTCTACTGCGATGGCGGAAATACATCAAGCCGCCTGATCCTGGGTAGCACACAACGAATCAAGCAAGCCGAGTCTTACTGGTTCCTGCACTAAAGGCAGCGATTGCCAAAGTATTTTCGAATTCAAAAACTTCGGCGACATCTCGATGGTAACCCCCGGAATACAATCAATATTTTTCATTTGAAACCAAGTCAATCATCTATTCATGATTTGCTTTACGAAACAAAGTCATAGTGTTTCAATAGTGGTGTGAATTTTCTAAAAAATATTTTGTTGGGTTTTAGTTGTAAATACTGTAGGTGAGGTTGTTATGATGGTTTCGCGTATTCAATGGGTTATGTCAATTTTTTTAATTGCTATTATCTGGGCAATCCCGGTTTGCGCTCAAGAAGCGAGCAAAGACCGCATATTGTATGAAATAGATCAACGGCTTAGTAATAAATTTGCTCTAAAAGATGCCATAGATGCCGGCCGCGAGAGAGCCGTGTTATGTCAATCTTGTCATGGCGAAGACGGAAATAGCGTACAACCTGAAGCGCCCAATCTCGCCGGTCAAAACGCAGGTTACCTTTTGGACCAAATAAGCCGGTTTGCTGATGGCCGTCGAAAAGATTTTGTCATGAATCAATTAGCGGAAAATTTCACCGCTGACGACAAGATAAATATTGCGATTTTTTACTACAGCATGCCAGTTAAACCACAGCACGTGAATTGGCATTTAGTTTATATCGGAGAACCTTTGTATAAAGACAGATGCAGCAGTTGCCATGGTGAAGAAGGTATGGGCCACACCAACCTTGCACGGCTGGCTGGACAACAAGTTGCCTATGTAAAAAAAGTGCTTACCCAGTTTCGAAAAACCGCCAACCACCTTGATTCCAAATCAGAGACTCCACGCAAAAGCGCCACCATGGAAAAAGTCGTAAAGAACTTAACTGACGAGCAAATCGACGCACTCGCCGAGTATGTGGCTCAACTGGGTTTTGAAGACAACGAATAAAATCACGCGGATTAATCAGATCTTGCTTGGCTAAGCACAATCTCCGCGGCTTGAGCAGCAGCAGCTTCGTCTAAATACCAATACAGATTGCCTTGCGCTTGGATTCTTTGGATAGGGTAAGGTTCGGCCGGCGGTTCATCAAACATAACCGTTTTAACGATTCGGGCTTTTCCTTCACCAGTAGCCAGTAAGTATATATTGGCTGCGGCATTAATGACCGGGTAGGTTATGCTTATACGCCAACTGTTGAATTTTTCCACATAGACGGCATCCACAAATTTTTTCATCTGTTGCAGAATCGTTGTACCTGGAAATAATGACGCAGTATGCCCATCGTCCCCTATCCCTAATAAAACCAGATCGAACTTCGGCGTTTCTTGATCGCTTGGCAAACTCGCAATTAGTTCATCGTTGTAGCGATCGGCACTGGCGGTAACATCATCTACATCAATGTGGATGGGATGAATATTTTCTACTGGGATAGGCGTTTTCGCAAGCAATGCTTCATTCACCATACGGTAATTACTGTCTTCATGATCTGCCGGTACACATCGTTCATCGCCGAAATACACATGAATTTTTTCCCACGGATATTTGCCACAAAACGCATCGCTGGCGATTAACTGATAAAGTTTCTTCGGTGTGCCCCCGCCTGCCAACGCTATATGGAAAGTGCCGTGTTTTTCGATACAAGCCTGACAAAGCGAAAGAATATCTTCTGCAACTGTTTGGTTAAGAAGTTCAACGGTCTTATATACGTTTACTTTAGCCACGATAGTTTCCTTTTCGCAATTGAATCAAGCGCGCAGCAGGAAGTTAATTATAAACGCAGATGCGTGTATTGAAACTCCCGTTACTGCGTAAAATAAGTAAAAAAACAAGACTAATGAATTGTTCACGGCAGGGATAATAGCCAACAGGTTGAGCTGCTACTTCTTTGCATGGATATAGTACATACTGATGTCATTCCATACTCCCTTATCGGTATTAAGTTCTTCCAACCTGGCCTCATAATCGCGCTTTGCCTGTGCCAATATATCGTCCGGAACGCCAACCAGAGGATTAGGATGTTGACCTGGTGAGAAATGATCTTCCTGGAGCCAGGTGCTTTTCGCCTGCTCAAGAGGAATAAACCATCCCTCCTTTTCTTCCCGGATATTTATTTTTCTGAATCCCGCTTCCGTCAGCAATTGATCACACTTTTCAACTGAGCCTGTCGGTTTATTTAAGACATATGAAATACCATAGTTAGCCAACACATTCCGTACTTCGGATACCCAAACATATGAAGTCTCTGGTAAAGCATGAAAGCCAAGACAACCACCGGGCTTCAGCAAATTGCGCCAATGTTTTAAGGTCGCAAGCGGATCCAGGATCCAGAAAAATGCCGATGCACAATATATACGATCGAAACTGTTGGGAGGAAATTCCAGATGTTCAGCATCGGCTACGATAAATTCGAGATTTCGCAGGCCGGACGTAGACAATTTGGCATTTGCTTGTGCCAGCATTCCCTGGGAAAGATCTATACCCACCACGTTACCGCTTGGCCCCACCAAAGAAGCCGCATGAAAAGCAATAGTACCGGTACCCGTCGCAATATCCAGCACACTGTCACCCATACGGGGTGGCATATCCTCAACCAGCTGCAACGCCGTCGTTCTGTGCCAATCACTTTTATCGTGATTTGCACTTCGCTCGTCATAGGTATCGGTAATGGTTTTGTGATAGTCCTGTAAATCGCCAATTTTCATTTCAAATATTACACCTCATTTTGCATAACCGCGCCGGTCCAGGATCATCAACAGGGGTGGTAAAAAGAAGAAGTCCGCCAGCAGAGCATAACTCAATGTAATTGCCAGCAACAGGCCACTGGTCCAGGTCGGTGAAAAGTGCGAGGCTACCAACACCAGGAAACCCGCCACCAAAACAACCGTGGTAATGGTCAAAGCCACGCCCACTGTATGAAATGCATAGCGTATCCCCTCTTCGATGTTGAGTTGCTGCTCTCGCCGGGCGCGCAAATATTTACTGAGAAAGTGCACCGTGTCATCGACTACGATGCCCAGGCTCATACAGATGACAATGGATGCGGATAGATCAATCCGGCCGACAAACAACCCCCAGGTGCCATAAGCCAGTGCCGCCGGAATCAAGTTGGGAACCAGGCTGATTAATCCGAGCCGTACCGAACGCAGTGCAAAGATCAGCACAAAAGAGATCAGCACCAGTGCCAGTAAAGTGCCCTTTAACAGCTGGTGAATATTGCGGTGATTGATATAACCGAAAATGATATCAATGCCGGTCCCTTCGCTAAACTGGATATGCGCGGCATTGTGTTGCAACCATTGACGCGCACGGTTATCCAGGTCAAGAATGGCTTCCGAATGAGTCTTGTGGATTAAAACGCGAAACAAGCTGCCCGAGCGGTTAAAATTCACCATGTCATCCATGCTGAGCTCCCGCGGCAAGCCGATCTCATAGAGTAAAAAATACTGCGCCGCCAACTCTCGGCTATCCGGCAGTTTATACCAGGCAGGATCGCCACCATGCATGTTTTTGTTCAGTCGTTTTTGCACATCGACGATACTATCAACAAAGGCAACGCCCGGTTGTTGCCGGTACCAGTGGGCAAAGGCTTCTACGGTTTGTAAATATTTCGGATCATGGATGCCATTGTCTTCACCAGTATCCAGCAAATAACGGATAGAATGCACACCGGTCAGCCGCTTATCAATTTGCTCGATGGTATTACGTTGCTCAAAGGTTTCGTCAAAGTATTCATGCCAGCGTTCGGTGAGCTGGTTCCTGGGAATAAAGCTGGCCGCGATAACAGACCATAGTCCCATCACGACCAGTAAAATCCGTCGCCGCTTAATCACAAAGCTGGCAACATTGTCGATCAGCCTGAGTTTGAAATCGCTTGGCCGGCGTTTGCCGATTTTCAACCAGACCAAAATCGCCGGCAGCATAGTCATGCTCAAGAGCCAGGCATAAAACACCCCCAGTGCTACCATGTTGCCCAGATCCCGATAAGGCGGTGAATCGCTGAAATTAAGACATAATACACCAATGATCGTGGTCAGGCTTGTGACAAACACCGGATTGATGTTAATGCGCATGGCCTCACGGATGGCCTCCCGCCGTTCCATGCCCCGGTCAAGGTTGTGATAATAGGAAATTAAAATATGCACCGAATCCGCCACGGCCATGGTCATCACCACACTGGGTACCCAGCCGGCGACCGGTGTCAGGGTGACACCAAACCAGCCATATGTCCCCATGGTCGCGGCAATGGAAAAAGTCGCCAGCAATACCGTTACCAACATCCCGACAAAGCTGCGCAATAGCAGCAACAATCCGACGATTAAAATCCCATAACTCAGGCCGACTAGATGCTCCATGTCCTGCCCCACTGCCTCGCCCAGAACCACGCCTGCAGTCGCGCTGCCACCCAGGGTGATAGTGACTTTGGGATAAGCGGCACGCATGTCGGCCATAAGCTTGCGGGCGGCTGCGACTGTTTTATCCGGCGCCTTGCTCTTGTCATCAGGCAAGCGCAAGCGGGCAACGACGCCAGTGGCCGAACCATCTTCCGAGATCACATAATTCACTAGAGTTGGTTCAACAAGTACCGTCCGCTTGATCCAGGCGACCTTGTCGTTGGTCAGCTCGGCTTTATCACGCAGGATATAGCCGGTGGTGAGTAAGTCATCTTTGGCTTCGGTGTACTGGAAATTCGTGATGGAATTGACGCGGTCGGCATACGGCAGGTACCAGGCCGCCTCGGTGAGATCATGGATCAGAGAAAGGTGTTCGCGGCTGAACAAGTCGCCTTGTTTAGCGGAAATGAAAAAATAGACGGTATCCTGCTTGCCATAGGTGTCCTCCATTTTTTCCAGAGCCGCTAACTGGGGATTATCTTCACTGAAATAAATCCGAAAATCACTAGTAAAGCTAAGCCGTTGTATGCCGCTTGCGAGCGCAACGACGCAAACCACAACAACTATCAGAATGATTTTGTATCGTTTTAACAGCCAGTCTGTATAACTTTGCAACACTGTGATTTCCCTGCCATTATGAATAGGAAGAATAATTTCCCATTGCGTACAAGTCCACCTGTATATTAAAGTTAATGAACTGTTTTATCCACTGATTACCCCTGATTTTAACCACTATCTCCCAAAATTCGTTTTAACAGTCAGAGACACCGGTCAAATCCACCCAGTTCAGTAGTTATTGCTCTTATCGAGAATTGGAGATAAAGTGCAAATATTTTATCCTGTCGGTTCTGGTGATCATACGCATTTCATCAATGGAGACCACTTGTTGCCCGGAAACGTTTTTATCATTCAAGGCACGTTTCTTTGGTGCGGAGTTAGTCACTGTTGAATTAAAGTACCGAATAAACAATTCGGTGGCAGGCTGCTCAAATAAGCAAGTTAGCTGATGACGCAATGATGTATTGTCTTTTGTATGATAGTACTGACGGTTTCAGCGATCGAATCGCGGTAACAGCTGGGGCTGGAATCTTCCTGGGAAGGCTAGTGGTCCATGCGGGTACTGGGCATGATTAACCTAGGCAACCCTGCATGTACAACACGCTATGGAGAATTAGCATTCGGAAATAAACCTACCCCCGCAAGTTTTCGCGGAAGTAAAATTCTTTTCCCCTCCATGGATAGGGAAAAAATTGGCAAAGTGCACAGAATTCAATACGAGACTGATAATTAGAGAGCTTCACGATTTCCAGTGTTAATTTCCGAAATCGTTATCGAAAAATGGGTCGAGTTGTACTTCTCACTTTGCATCCAAAGAAATCCTATTTTCTACAGCTGCACGTTAACTCGCGCCACTTAATACTGCCGCTATCAATATAACCAAAATAAGTGCGCCTATTGCCACTATGGCGAATTGAAACGCAATCGCGCCGGTTCCAAATGCCGCCGCCATCCCGGCTACTCGTTTATCTTCTCTCAAAATAAACGCAAGCGCGCCAAGCACCAACGCAAAAAATCCGAATATAATCGTAACTGTGTCAACGACTCTATCCGGATCCCAAGATTTTACTTCCGCTTGGGTTGATTGGATTTCTACAGGTTCTTCACCTTTTAACTTTGATAAAAACGATTTTTTGATGTTCGCGGCTTTCTCTGCCACGACATTTTCAATCGGGGGCTGAGTCTCGATAGGCCCCATCCAGAAATGCATAAGCGCGCCACCCAATCCCAGCACTCCAAGCAAAAACCCAATCATTCCAATGCTCTTTTTTGCAGCCGCATCATTCATATGTTTCTTTTTCCTTATGACTTATGAAGTACCTAATCGCAGATACTTATTGATCATACACATAATCAAAAACTTAACTTCCGACCCGAAATCCTGGGGTACACCAGCTCAAACAGGAAAGATACAACGACCATGACAAGAATGATCCACAGCGCATGAGCGTTATCCTCGGACGTATGGTATATGAGAACGGCTAAGGCGCACAAGCAGGCGAGGAAGCCCAGGCTGGCGATTATCCGGTTACCTCCCGTCTCAGCGGCGAGCTTCACATTCGCAGCGTTGACCGCCGCGAAGATGATCAAGAACCCGGCACTGCCCATGATCGCGATGGCCGTAAGGTCTACCAAATTAGCCAGAAAAAGGGAAAGTCCCGCAGTGAGTAAGACGCCGTAGACCGGCCTTGACCATACTTTACGTTCTAGAATTTCGGGTAACTCTCCGTCCTTTGCAAGTGAGAAACCAAGGCGGGCATTTCCGTAGATTGTGGCGTTGATGGCGGAGAATGTCGCCAATAAAGCAGCTACTGCCACAAGCGTAAACCCTGTATGTCCGAGTGCCGGTTCAGCGGCTACCGCCAGCACGTAATCTTTCGCTTCAGCAACCTTGTCCGGCGACACGGAGCCCACCGTTACAAGCGCCACCAGAATGTAAAGAATGACAACGATAATCACAGAACTAAAAAAGGCCCGCGGTAGGGTTCGTTCGGGTTCCCTGACTTCCTGGGCCGTGTTGGCGATAAGCTCAAAGCCTTCATAGGCCACGAAAATGACCATACCGGCGGCGATGAGTGATAAAGGATCCGACCAATTTTCGGGGCTCACTCGCGGAATATCGACATAGCCTGCACCGGCAACGATAACAACGGCCAGCAAGGCGATCTTTATCACGACGATAAAGGTCTCGGCTTTGCTTACGATGTCGGCATTAAACAGATTGATGAGTGTGGGTAGGATTATCCCCATACTGATGATGACATGCTTGAGCCAGGAACTCGGGGTATTGGAGAAGAAGGTCGTGCCATAGGATCCAAAGGCTGAGGCATAGAGCGCGATCGTGACGAGGTAACTGAGCCAGAGCATGAGGTTGACGGCTCCTGTCAGCAGATCCACGCCGAAGGCACGGTCAATATAGCTTACCGTGCCACCTTGGCTCGGATAGGTTACCGATAACTTTGCGTAAGAATACGCTGTGAGAAGAGCAATGATGCCTGAAAAGAGGAAAGCCACAGGCGTGCCCCCATGAGCGTACGCCACGGCTGTACCCAGCACGGCGAAGATACCACCGCCGACCATACCTCCAATGCCAATGGCCACGACCCCCAGAAGTCCAAGTTTTGGGGTAACCTTGGTTACGACAGTACTACTTCCCGTTGTCGCGTCTGACGATGGCGCAGCATGATTTTTTTTATACATAGTTACGATTGTGCGATTGGTTACATGTCAACAGCAGACACCTTTATTGCGTGGCGGTCTTGCCATGGTGATAATCTAATTGATTTTTGTGGATGATACAATCAACCGATACAATCAACCCGACTCCTTTTGTCTTACGACACAAAGAGAATCCTCGCTAAAATTCGGCGCAAAATTACTTGACCACAACATTTCATTTAGATGGGCATGACAATTGTCATCGGTTAAGAACACCACTTCACGATGATTACCGCGCTGAGCGACCTTATGTGAAATTTCTGGATATTCATGTATTGCTAATCTGTGCATGCTCCAATGTATAGGCAAAGGGATTTAAAATATTGGATAGCACTCCCTTTTCCGTGATGGAACAAACAGGGTTTGCGTTAGGTTTCGATGCAGCCGACAGTCAACGGTTTTTTCCGTACCGCCATAGAAACGGCATTCTCCAACACAGTTTCAGAATCTGCCACCATCGCATTATTTGTATTGACCTGGTCGGTTTCCATATTGCCCGTTTTAGGAAAAACAGCTAAGTCGCACAACCTTTTCTTACCCAATCGAACTATCTTGACTTAGAGCAAGTCTGAAGGCGTTTTACCTTGACACCTTCAATACACGATCATAGTCTTCGTAGAATCGTGCAAAAAAGTTCGCGCCATAACTCTGAAAATTACACCAGATCGTGAAACCCAGCCGAACCACAGTCGGCGTTTTGCTTTTTACATTATTTTTCGCAGGCCCTTGCGCTGCTGACAAAGCGATGCGCCCCCAACCAAATCGGCCGATGGTCGGTTTGGTGTTGAGCGGCGGCGGTGCTCGCGGAGCGTCTCACGTAGGCGTACTTAAAGTGTTAGAAGAATTGCGCATTCCCGTCGATATTATCACCGGCACCAGCATGGGGGCCGTTGGCGGCGGACTGTATGCCTACGGTTATTCCCCGGAAGAGCTGCAGCAGATCCTCGCGCAAACGGACTGGGATGAACTATTTCGCGACAGTCCGCCGCGCGAACACTTGAGTTTTCGCCGCAAGGCCGACGACTACAATTATCTGATAAAGTTGGAAGCCGGCTTTAACCACGGGCAATTTTCCATCCCTCCCGGCCTGATCCAAGGTCAAAAACTCAATTTAATGCTCAAAGCGCTGATGCCGCAGGCACCGGAGCATTTCGATGACCTGCCGATTCGTTTCCGAGCCGTCGCCACCGATATCGAAACTGGCAATCCGGTGGCATTAGGCGACGGTAGTCTCGTTTCAGCCTTGAGGGCGAGCATGTCCATTCCTGGGGTGTTTGCGCCGGTGGCAATAGATGGCCGGTTACTGATCGACGGTGGCATGGCCAACAACGTGCCGGTAAATCTGGCGCGCGAACTGGGTGCGGATGTATTGATCGTCGTGGATTTAAGCGGCGAGTTACTCAACCGCGAACAACTCACCTCTCCCTTGGGTATTTTGAATCAAACCATAGGATTTCAGTTACAACGCAACTCCGACCAACAACTGGGCGAACTGCGCGCCGGCGACGTGTTGATTCAACCGGACCTTACCGGTTATTCCTCCACCGACTTCTGGCTATCGCAACAAATGGTTGAAATCGGTGTTGCGGCGGCTCGGTTACATACCCAACAACTTGGCGCATTGTCGATTAGCGAAACCGACTACGCTCAGTACCAGGAGTACCGCGGTCGCAAACTTCACGCATCCCCGCGTATTGATAAGGTCGTGATTAAAAACAACTCCAAACTGGCGGACAGCGTAATCCTGTCGCACCTGAGCATTCAACCGGGCCAAATACTGGACGTGGCCAAACTGGAACGAGATCTGGAACAAATCTTTGGCTTAAACATTTTTGAGAGTGTCGACTATGACATAGTGCAAAGTGCGCAGGAAACCACGCTAGTCGTAGAAACCCGAAAAAAACAATGGGGGCCCAACTATCTGCGATTTGGTATGAATGTGGAAAGCGATTTTGAGGGCTGGAGCGCATTTAACCTTGCTACCAGTTACACTTCCACACCTCTCAACCACCTGGGTGGTGAGTGGCGCAGCGAAATCCGGGTCGGCCAGGACCAACTGGTGTCCACGGAATTCTATCAGCCCGTTGAAAAACGCCTCAGATACTTTGTCATTACCAAAGCCAGTTATTCTTCCACGCACATAGGCCAATTCGAAGACGGCAAACAAGTGGCCGACTATGATACATCCACATCCATCATCGAAGCCGCCGTAGGGCGTCAGTTTGGAAACTGGGGTGTATTGCAGTTGGGTGTTGCCACAGGATCCGGCAAAGTAAACCCTCGCATCGGTGATCCGTCAATCCCCTCAACACACTACGACACCGGTTACTGGTATACCAATGTGAGTGTCGACCTATTGGATAATCTGAACTTTCCTAAAAACGGTTATCTTGCCAACGCCATTTGGATCGAAAGCGAAGAGTTCCTAGGTTCCGATGTGGAAGCGGACTACTTCAGGCTGGGTGGCCTGTGGGCCGGTACTTGGAAAACCAATACTTTAATGGTTTGGGCCGGTGCCGCCGGAATCAAAGAAAGCGACGCGCCACTGACAGACACCTATAGACTGGGTGGGCTCTTTAATCTCTCCGGCTATCGCAAATCGGAATTGGCCGGTCGCTATGTTGGCATCCTGCGAAATATCTATATTCATGAATTAGGCAACAGTAGTTCGGTAGTAAAAATGCCTATTTATATTGGCGGCTCTCTGGAAGCTGGCAATGTGTGGAACGAAAAACAAGCCATCCAAGCCGATTCTTTGATTATCGCGGGAACGCTATTACTGGCGTTGGACACTCCCCTCGGTCCGCTGTACCTCGCCCGCGGGTACGCCGAAGGAGGACGTTCGGCTAGTTATTTGTTTCTGGGGCGCAGTTTTACTTTTTTTTAATGCGTAAGTACCAATCCCTCGATTCTTTATATGACAGTAAGCACCTTCGTCTTCTATGTGTTGTGGTTTTGGAAAAGTGATAATCAAAGGAATGTACCTAGCGCAGGTATGGAGTATTATATTGAAGCAATTGACTTGACGGGAACCCTGGTGCGTAATGGCCAGAATGTTTCACCCCATAAGATAGTCACCTTTCCTGAATTGGATTCTTCAATTATCGAAAACATGAAAGAAGAGCGTTTGAACGATCAGGATATACTCACCTTGTTTAGAAACAATACCTCCCATGCATATCACGTGCGTGCAGAGCCCTAAAATAGTTCGTATATTTGTTTGTAAAGTTTGTATATTTCGCTAACTAATCGGTGCTACTGAGTAAGTGTATATGGAATCGATTTCTCTGCTTCACTTCCTGCCGCAACCGGAAGCTTAAAAATTTCAAATATTTTCATGCGCTACTGAGTAAGAAAATATTGGCTTTATTTTATCGGTATATTTTTCTACAAAGCGGACGCCAGTAGATTCATGTTAAAACTTGTGAATTTCCCAGGAGCAGACGCTCAATAATTGCCGGACTGCTATATGACCATCTAATTTCAGCTTACCATCTTAGACCGGACTCTCATTTTCGAAAACCGAGCTCCAGGAATGCAGCGATAACGGACCTTGGTGGATTGGACTTGCCAGATTTTTGTTGATAAGAAATCGGCCACTTAAAACTTGGGTAAATTTCAACAAGCGGATTTTGCTATTTTCTTTGCAAATCCAAAGGTAACGAAGGAGGTCGGCTGGATTTAGTTTCTTTGCAACTAGCCGAGTCAGCTTTCCTTATTGTCCAACTCACCATTAAAAATTTTGGCTCTTCCCTAAATTGAGTGGGTAAGTTAACGTATATCGCATGA
>JAJDNG010000038.1 GCA_022340845.1 Gammaproteobacteria bacterium
GTTGCTCAGGGTTTCCGGGTGCAAAGTGACCAGGAAGTTTTGTCGGCCCAGTACGAAGCCTATGGAATGTTCCAAGGTGGAACGGTCCAGCAGTTCAGTCTGCTGCAACTGATCAAATCCGGTTGCACCGACCACGTGGACGGTGTGTGGTTGTTCTCCCATTTGAATGACTCGCCGTGCGTAGGGTTGGGCGGCTACGCAGTGAATGTGAGCCATTTTGGTGACGGCGTGACGTACCGCTTCATCGATCAGACCCTCGGTACTTTCGCCGCCATGGATGTGGGCAATGGGTATGCGTTGCAACATGGCCGCCTGGGCGGCGGCGAGAATTTCGTAACGGTCTCCCAATACCACTAACATGTCCGGTTGTAGCCGGTGCAGCGCTTCGCCGAAACCGCGTACGGCGGTTCCCATAGCGCGGCAAATCGCCAACTCGCTGTCCTCATCAAGTGCCATGTCCACCTTGGCGGCAATTGGAAAACCGTCCGCCTCGATCTGTTGATAGGTCAGGCCGAACGCAGGTGAAAGATGCGTACCGGTAACCGCCAACTGCAGCTCAAGCGCAGGATCGATGGTTATTTCGCGCAGGATCCAAAACAGCAAGCCGTATTCCGCACGCGACCCGGTGACAACGCAAATGGTGCGTTTCATGTGTGAGCCCCCGAGGCTAACGCCGCCGAGCCTGGCAGGCAGACACTGCGGGCGAACAGTGCCTTGGTCTGCGCAAGGGGTATACGCGGCGCATCGTCATCAAAAGCCCATGATGGGGACCGTTTGGCGGTAGCCACGGCCGAATTGCCGCTCAGTAGACATTCAACATTGGCATCGATAAAAAATCCATCTTCGACTATGGTTTTACAAGTGCCGCCAAATTCCGGAGATAAGTGCGTGCCGGTGACTACAAGTTGCAGGTCCAAGCGAGGTTCGTTCTTGATGGATTGCATGACGCTGTACAGTAAACTGGCGTCAGCATGTGAGCCACCCACTACCGCGACACGGATATTTTTTTTTATTTTTAACCCGGCCATAAATTCACACTGCTGGGTAAACATATGGCGCTGGCTTCGATGTGTTCGGATACAGGTAACGGCATGCGAGGAGCTTGACGATACATAGGTAATTTGTGCAGCAATCGCCACACCGGCCGTGCTTGAATACCGTGATCATGACAAGTTTCCAACACCGCATCTCTGTGTTTTATAGAAGCATTATCTAAAGTTAAAACATTGAGCCAATAGTTACTACGGGCATAATCAGGTTCTTTGAACAGATGTATGCCTTGAGCATCTTTGAAATTGGTTAAATAAGTATTTGCCAGGGCTCGCTTCCTTTCAAGAAAAACATCGATTTGTTCCAATTGTGATAAGCCTAAGGCTGCGTTGAGGTTTGGCATGCGGTAGTTGTAAGCCACTTGATCGTGCACAAACTCCCAGGCGTGCGGCAATTTGGCGGTGCTCGTGATATGACGTGCATTTTTCGCCAGGGCGTGATCATTGGTTAGTATGGCGCCGCCTCCACCTGAGGTAATGATTTTGTTACCATTGAAACTCAGCGCGTTGATGACTCCGAAGTTGCCGGTATGTTGGCCTTTGTACAAACTGCCTAAAGATTCAGCGGCATCTTCGATGAGTGTAATTCCATAGTCCTTGCATAAGGCCAATAGAGGACTCAAATCTACGGGATGGCCGAATGTGTGTACTGCGATCAATGCGCGTATTCTACGCTGGGTTTGCTTATTAAAACATTTACCGTTTTTCAACAGGGTATGTTCATCCAGGTACGCTTCAAGCCGTTCAGCGTCTACACCTAAGGTGAGGGGAGCAACATCGACGAAGTGCGGCGTTGCACCGCAATATGATACGGCATTGGCAGTGGCAACAAACGTCAGCGCCGGCAATAAAACTTCATCGTTTTGCTGCACGCCACTCAACTCCAGGCACACGTGCAAGGCGGCTGTGCCGTTGACTACGGCGACAGCGTGGTTGACTCCGGTATAGTCCTGCAATGCTTGTTCAAAACGATTGACGTATTGGCCGACACTGGATACCCAACCCGTATCCAGGCAATCTTTGACATAGTCCCACTCATGACCGTTGAAAATCGGTTCATGTAAGGCAACAACAGGTTTTTGTTTATTGATGCTTGCTAAGATGGTTTTTACAATGTCAAGGGAGTCCATAATCAGACATTATAAATATGAGATTTGTAGTGTTTGATATTGTCGTTGTTAGTGAACCAATCAATGGTTTTGTTCAAGCCCTGCTTGAATCCGTCCACACCGGCATACTGAGGCGACCAGTTTAACAATTGGCGCGCTTTATTATTGTCGGCGAACAATCTTTCAACTTCACTGGCGGTGGGGCGGATGCGTTGCTCATCACTGACGATGTCCACATGGCTATCCATGATATCGGCGATGTATTTTACGGTTTCACCGATTGATACTTCGAAAGCGCTGCCAATATTAATCACTTCACCGATGGCACTGTCCGCTTCGCAAGCGGCGATAAATCCTTTTACAGTATCGTCGATATAATTAAAATCACGGGTCGGGTGTAACGAACCCAGCTTGATTTGTTCAATGCCATTGGCAATTTGAGTAATCACTGTTGGTATCACTGCCCTGGCCGATTGTCTGGGACCGTAAGTATTAAATGGGCGGATAATGGTGACAGGTGTTTGAAACGAACAATAAAACGACATGGCGATTTGGTCGGCACCGATTTTACTGGCGGAGTAGGGCGATTGACCTTGCAATGGATGTTGCTCCGTAATCGGTACGAATTGCGCGGTACCATAGACTTCGCTGGTAGAGGTATGAACCACTTTGGCAACATTCAGGTCTCTGGCTGCCTGGAGTATATTCAATGTGCCTTTAATATTGGTATCAATATAGGTATCCGGAGAGTGATAAGAGTAGGGGATACCGATCAGTGCTGCCAAATGTATTACCACATCGCATCCTTGCATGGCGGTGCGTACACCATTGGGATCGCGTACATCACCCATAAAAATGTCCAGTGAATCCTGTACATTTTTATCCGCGTGGTCTAACCATCCCCAGGAACCAAACGAGTTGTACAATACAAATGCGCGCACATCATGCCCGAGCGAAACCAATGCTTCGGTTAAATGCGAACCGATGAAGCCGTCGGCGCCGGTGACGAGGATTTTCCTGCCCTTGAGATTCATTATCCGCTCGCCTGCGAAGAATCCAACGACATTAGCATGGAGCGGGCGGCCTGGTTGCCGGGGTCTTTGCCGAGAATATAGTTCATGGTCCACTCCACGCCTTCGGCTGAACCGTATTGGTGAAAGATTTTACCCAACTTCATCATGCTGTTCAGGTCATCGGGGTTGGCCAGAAGGTAATCGGTGTAGATATTAACGGCCGAATCGACGTCGCCGGTGGCCTGCAGCAAGTCGGCGAACATTGGCGTGTATACGGAACTGGTACTGGATAACACCTGCAACACTTGCAGCGCCGTATCAAGATCTTGGTTCTTTGTATGCAGCTCGAACTGACGCATAAGGGCGTCGATGTGAGCGGGTCCTTCCACAATCTCCTGGTAAGTTTCAATGGCCGCCGCCGTGTCACCGTGCAGTTCGGCCAGATAGCCTTTGACCAGGGGCATAAAAGCCTTCGCCTGTTTGGCGTCGCGGTACTCTTCCAAACCCGCCAGCAGGCCGAGCAATCCCTCTTCATCCCGGCAAAGGAAGTACTCCCTCGCCCGGCCGTTCAAGCCGTCCAGTTTAACGCCCTCATTGGCGATGCGTTTCAGGTTCAGCTCATTGAGTTCAGCCATATTGGCTTCAAAGGTATCTGCAAACGTGTGCAGTGCTTGACGCTGTTCCTCGGGCAATTGGCTGACGTAGTCGGCGTGGTGTTGCGCCCACTGGATGGCCCGTCCCGGTTGTTGGTCCAGGCGCCATTGCTCGATTAAGCATTGTACGTTGGGTTGTGGCTTTTCTTCTTCCAATCGGCTCAGAATACGGTTGCGTGCCCCGTGTAATAATTCAATGAGTTCATTTGCGGTGTCCACGAAGGCTTGAAAGTAAAGCCGGTTGTTCTCTTCCAGGTCTTTTACGCCTTGATCGTGTTGCCGCAGTATAGGCGTTAGGCGTTGCAATCCGTAGTGTTTGATAAATTTGACGGTGTCGGCGTACTTGCCGCCGAATTGTTTCTCGATACTGTCCAGCTTTGCATTGTGATGAAAACCGGAGCCTTTTTGCCCCTGATCGAACAGCTTGCGATTGTAGTCCAGCGCCTTATTGGAAAGCGCTTTGATGCGTCGCAGTTTCTCCAGCACACGATCCACTTCCCCCAGTTCTTCCTTATAAAGGCGAATTCGCGTCTCACGATCATCAGGAGGCAGGCTGACGGTGAGGATTTCCCGGGCGGGTTTTTCCAGCGGCTCGATCTCAATAGTGTCCAGCGGCAGGTGCTCCACGTGAGGCAGGCGAATGGAATCCGCTGCCGGGTTGATGACCCGGCAGCCTCGACTAAGAGCATCTGCCGCCTGTAAATCGAATGTTTTCGCGGAGGTTAGATACGTAAAAGTGGTTCCCGCCATGTTGCCGCCGTTCGTTTCCACCCGTGTATCGCCGTACATGGGTCTT
>JAJDNG010000079.1 GCA_022340845.1 Gammaproteobacteria bacterium
TGCTGCGGCTGTCCTGGGTACTATGACAGCGTGTGCCGAACTCAAGCTGCCCATTAACGTGGTCGGTATCATTCCCACCTGTGAAAATAAACCGGATGCCAATGCCACCAATCCCGGCGATATCGTCACCAGCATGTCGGGTCAAACCATAGAAGTGCTGAACACCGATGCCGAAGGCCGTCTGATACTGTGCGACGCTCTCACCTATTGTGAACGCTTTAACCCGGAAAAAGTCATCGACATCGCCACCCTCACCGGTGCCTGTGTGGTGGCATTGGGTCATCACGTCACCGGTGTCATGGGCAATCACAACCCACTCATTCACGAACTGCTAAACGCCGGCAAAAATAGCGGCGATCGGGCCTGGGGCTTGCCATTGCTGGACGAATACCAGGAACAACTTAAAAGTAATTTTGCTGACATTCCCAATGTTGCCGGAAGAGATGCCGGCGCCATTACCGCCGCTTGTTTTTTGTCCCGGTTTACCAAAAAGTATCATTGGGCTCACATGGACATTGCCGGCACCGCCTGGGTATCGGGCGAAGCGAAAGGCGCGACCGGCCGGCCGGTCCCGTTGATGACCCAATTTCTGGTTGACCAATGCGAGGAACATGCGAAAAAATAGCAATGCGGTTTGCTGTGTACCGTGAGAGGCTTTTTGCTTTTTTGTACCATAATCCCACGGACCGTACGGGAATGCATACAAATTAACATTTCTTGACGCCTTGGTCGTTATAACAATATTTACATACCATGACCCAAATCGATTTTTACATATTATCCGACACCTCTCCCAATGCCGGGGCGTTGTTTGCCTGTAAGCTGGTGGAAAAAGCCTACCATCTCAAACACACGATTTACGTAAACACCCATAATCAGCCGCAGGCCGAGCATTTGGATGAATTGTTGTGGACGTTTAACCAGGGAAGCTTTTTGCCCCACACCCTCAATGTGCAGCAAGAATCCTGTGCGGAACCCATTGTGATTGGTAATACGGACCAATCCACCACGTTTCATGACGTATTGATCAATCTGGATCAACAGGTACCGGCTTTTTTCAGCCAGTTTGAGCGGGTTGCGGAAATTGTCAGTGGCGATGACGCTGCACGCAACCAAGGTCGACAGCGCTATAAGTTTTACCGTGACCGGGGTTACGCTTTAAACACTCACAATATCGGATAATTCCACAGAATCTCATGCGATTTGCACCTGACAAAGACTTTAGTTCCTACACTATACGTTCCTATCAAGCCGGGCAGGTGAACCTTATTTTACCAGCCACGGAAGAAGATACCGCGGGAAGGATCAATGAACTCACGTTAACGCGTAGTTTTATTATTTCACCCAAACAATTAGTTCAGGACTGGACACCACAAAACATTGCGGAGTTAACTGAAGAGGACTTGCGCATTGTAATCGACTGGAATCCCGAATTGGTGCTTCTCGGTACCGGCGAGAGAATCGAATTTCCCCCACCTGCGATCACCCAGTCCTTATACACCAAAGGTATCGGGGTGGAAGTGATGGATACTGCAGCGGCCTGCCGCACTTACAACGTACTGATGTATGAACAGCGCGAGGTAGTTGCGGCACTGATGGTAGGCTAGCATCCCCCTGGAGCACGGCCGCGCTTTCGATCATCACCTGGCAATCGTCAGCGGGCCTGCGGCGAGGTTTTGTTAAAACAAGTTATCAAACAAGCGATGCTCAGACTGGTCTCACAGGATTGTTTAACCAAAAAATTTTTTCTTGGCTATGTGATTTTTATTGCTTATTTAAGAATATTCTCCACCGAATAACCTTCCCGTTCCATTATCTCCCGCAAGCGTTTCAAGGCTTCCAATTGAATCTGCCGTACCCGTTCACGGGTGACACCTAATTCATTGCCTACCTCTTCGAGGGTAGCAACTTCGCGGCCATGCAGACCGAAGCGATATTCCACCACTTCACGCTGTTTATCGTTTAACTGCGCCAGCCATAAGTCCAGGCAAGCCTGGATATCCTGATCTTGCAGTAAGACGGAAGGATCGACATTTTGCTCATCGGGAATGGCGTCCAGAATGGATTTGTCGCTATCACGCCCCAAGGGCACGTCCACCGAGGTCACGCGCTCATTCAGACCCAGCATGCGTTTCACATCGTCCATGGGTTTATCGAGCATTTGCGCGATTTCTTCCGGGCTGGGTTCATGGTCCAGAGACTGCGACAAATGCCGGGCCGCTCGCAAATAGATATTAATTTCCTTGACCACATGAATGGGTAAACGGATGGTGCGAGTCTGGTTCATAATGGCACGTTCGATGGTCTGACGTATCCACCAGGTAGCGTAGGTGGAAAACCGAAAGCCACGTTCGGGATCGAATTTTTCCACCGCGCGGATCAAACCGAGATTACCTTCCTCGATCAAATCCAGCAGCGCCAGACCGCGGTTTAAATACCGCCGGGCAATTTTGACCACCAACCGCAAGTTACTTTCTATCATGCGTTTGCGGGCATCTTCATTGCCCTTGGCGATTTGCCGTGCGTATTTGACTTCTTCTTGTGCGGTTAATAATGGCGAGAAACCGATTTCACTTAAATAAATCCGTGTGGCGTCGAGATCGCGTTCGCTGAACTCCGGCCGGGAGTAGCTTACGGCCTCTTCATCAGGTTCCTCGAAGTCATCACCGGAGTCCAGTTCAAGATCGATATCCGCTTCGTCGGCGTTGATGTCCAAGTCATTTTCTTTGGTGATTGCTTCCAGTTCCGCGGTAGTATTTGCTTCGTCTTTGTGTTTCAACATAATCCCCTAGACCAACCTCTTAGTGACTGTTATGTAGTGAACCCAAATATAACCATAAGCAACTAATTCGGCCGTGCGGCAGGAAGAAAATGCAAAGGATCCACCGGTTTACCATCGCGGCGAATCTCAAAATGCAATTTAGTATTATTTGATCCTGTCTTGCCCATTAATGCTATCGGTTGCCCCGCCTTTATTTCATCACCTTCTTTTACGAGAAGTTTTTTATTATGCGCATATGCGCTTAGATACGTTTCATTGTGTTTTATGATAATCAGCTTACCGTACAATGGCAGTCCCTGTCCGCTATAAACCACCATACCGTTGGAGGCCGAATAAATCGTTTGCCCTTGTTTGCCTTCGACATCTATCCCGGATTTACCCGGAGTATTTGCCTTAAACCTCTGCGTTATTGTCCCCTCCTTCACAGGCCATGACCAGAGCGGTTTCCGATTGGAATAGCCGCTGTATTTAATTGATTCTTGTGATGATTGACTGTTGATTTCGTTTGGCTTATCGGCCTGAGAGGTAACAGCTTTAGACCGACGGCCGGAACCTGTGACGGACTTCTTAACAGGAGCGGTTTTTGAAACCTGTTTGATTGGTGGTCTATCATTTTCCGACTTTTTACTATCATTTGCGGAAGGTGCAACTCGTAATCTCTGACCTTTGTGTAAGATATACGGTGATGTTATATGGTTCCATTGTGCCACGGTTCTGTAATCATGGCCATACATCCAGCTAATGGAATACAGCGTTTCGCCAGGCTCAACAATGTGATATACATGCGCGCCACAACCATATAAAACCACGATTATCGTGAGAATCGACGCATAAGTCCAATGAAACTGCTTGATTTGAGTTAATTTTTGAATCCAATTTTGAAGCGGCTTTTGCATTGCGCAACATCAACGTTTTTTAATCATATAAAGCGATAAAGTTATAATTAATTCATATGACATTTTAAAAAAAGTTGTTATACAAATTCCATGACAACAATCACAACGCCCACAACCACTACCACAGCCCAACCTAATCTATCGACATTTTGTCTCAACATAGATTCCATCCGACTGCCGCCCCAGACCATCAATCCGGCCACGATAAAGAATCGTGCGCCGCGACCAACAAACGAGGCCAGCATAAATGGCGGAAACGACATAGAAACCACACCAGCCGCAATGGTAAATAATTTATAAGGAATCGGTGAAAAACCCGCGACAAACACCACCCAAACGCCCCATTGTTCAAACCAGGAGACGGCCAGTTGGTATTTATCCATGTAGCCCGCTTTTTCCAGCAACGGCTGAATAAGCTCAAACGCGAACACGCCTAACAAATAGCCTGCTGCGCCACCGATGACCGACGCAAAAGTCGTGATCAACGCAAAACGCCAGGCCTTGGAGGTATTCGCCAACGCCATAGGTGCCAGCATTACATCCGGCGGCACGGGAAAAAAAGAAGACTCGGCGAAGCTCAAGCCGGCCAGATACCACTGCGCGTGGCGATGAGCCGCCCAGCGCATGACCCGTTCATACAGGGAAGAAAATAGTTTCACAATTCGATTTCGCTTGTATTTTGATTTATGTTTAGGAGCACTTTGCACTACTTTCCTGAGACACCACTTCCCGGGATGCGTTTTACGCACCGGGTTGAGACCACTCAATTTAAAAATTCATATCAATGATATTTTTTATTGTGAGTACGCTTCGTGGTGAATTTCACGACGGCGATTTTCCTCAGCCATTGGGTGCAATAGCGATCATCTATTTCGCAGCGATCTACTCCAGCCCCGACAACATCGGCACGAAGGTGACTTGCTTTACCACTTGTTGCTCATATCCTGCCGGCGTTTTAGTAATCACAGTCAGTTTTTGCTGATGCCCGCCCACCGGCGTCACCAAACGTCCTCCCATGGCCAGTTGTTCCAGTAAGGATTCCGGAATTTGCGATGGCGCGGCGGTGACAATAATTCCATCGTAAGGTGCATGGTCCTGCCAACCCCAGGTGCCATCACTGTGGTGAAGCAGGATATTGAATAAATTCAATTCCTGAAAGCGTCGCCGGGCGCTGTCCTGTAAGGGCCGGATTCTTTCGACGGAATATACACTTCTGACGAGTTTGGCCAGCACAGCCGTTTGGTAGCCTGAGCCGGTACCCACTTCCAGAACCTTGTCCAAGGCTGTATCGGTTTCCAACAGAATTTCTGTCATGCGGGCGACAATATAGGGCTGGGAAATGGTTTGGCCGTGACCGATGGGCAGTGCCGTGTCTTCGTAGGAACGGCTGGCGAGCGCTTCGTCCACAAAAATATGCCTCGGCAAATGACGCATCACGTCCAGCACTCGCATATTCGTGATGCCTTGCTCTTGCAAGCGTTTGACCATTCGCTCGCGGGTGCGTTGCGAAGTCATGCCTATGCCACGATGTTCCGGTTTCATGCTCTTCCTACCTTGTGTCTCTCAGCTCGATGACTGATTGCCGCTGGCACCCTGCCTCACTTTTCGACTATCCCTGCAACCTATCCCTGCAACCAATGCGCCACCGTCTCAATGGCTTCGTACCGCGTTAAGTCCACCTGAATGGGGGTTACCGATACGACTTTATTACGGATAGCGAAAAAATCGCTGCCGGGACCGGCATCTTCTTCAGGACCCACCGGCCCCACCCAATAAATGGGCTTGCCGCGAGGATCGGATTGTTTGACCACCGGCTCGGACTTGTGCCGCCGGCCCAAGCGGGTCGCATGGATGCCTTGCAGTTGTTCCAGGGGCACGTCGGGCACATTCACGTTGAGAATGGTATCTACAGGCAGTGGATGATTTTTCAGCTTTTCCAATAGCTGCAGAACCACCGCAGCCGCAGTCTGGTAATGAATGAGTTGCTCGCCCGCCAATGACACCGCCATGGCGGGCAATCCCAAAAACCGGCCTTCCATCGCGGCAGCCACCGTGCCGGAATAAATCACGTCGTCTCCCATATTGGAGCCGGCGTTAATGCCCGATAACACCATGTCGGGCTCATGATCCAGCAAGCCGGTGATGGCCAGGTGCACACAATCGGTGGGTGTACCGTCCACGGCAATGACGCCGGCTTCCACATGAGTGGCGCGGATAGGATATTCCAAGGTAAGTGAATTACTGGCGCCGCTGCGATTTCGATCCGGTGCCACGACGGTAACCTCGGCGACGGTTTTCAACGCTGTTGCCAAACACACAATACCAGGCGCCAGATAACCGTCGTCGTTGCTGAGTAATATGCGCATGGGCGTATTCTACTGTAAACAGCTCATGATGGAGACACTAACTCCCGCACCACACTGGTGGCGTATGCGCCGGAGGGCAACGCGAACCGCAGGTGCAATTGGTTGTGGCTGGTAAATTCCCATTCAAAGCTCCTGATCATCAGTCGTAAAGCACGACGTTGCTGCTCCAGGCCGTGCTGTTCCAAACCTTGCCGCCACGGGAGGTAATCCTGCAATAGGTTTAACTCCAGCACCCTGGCGTCGCCTTGGGTGGCCGGTTCGCCTCGTCCCCATAATGGGCCGCTGGGATGGATATCCCCTGCCTGCAACCGCGCGCGGATCGTATCGTCAATATCTTCGCTAACGAAAAAAGACCGGCTGCCGTCCAGCATCATGGCATCCCCAGCGACGGCCTGATCCCAAAGGTCGTGACCCACCCGGTATGACAATACCTGGTTAAACAAATACGATCGCGCGGCTGAATAATACAAACCGCGTAAGTGGCGGTTTTTCACCTTATGCCCGGTGGTGAACATTTGAAAGGCGGCGTTTAAATTATTCTCCTCGATGCCGAAACGCTGCTCACCGAAATAGTTGGGCACGCCCCGTCGTTGCACTTGCGACAAGCGGTTTTCAAGCTGTGCGATATCGCCTTGCAGGTTGCGCAATATTAAATCAAAGCCGTTATCTTTAATCGAACCACGTTTTAATTTACGTTCGTGGCGGCTAATGTTCAGCACGGTAATACGATCCGATTGCAGTTGATTCCAATCGGGTTCCGATTTGCCCGCCAAGTCCACGCTAAACCACTGCGTGGTCACCGCGTTACGGTCCTTCAAGCCGGCATAGCCCACATGCCGGACGCTCAGATTTGCCAACCGGGCGATGGCCCGGCACAGTTCTTCGGTGGTGAGGTGGCGTTTTTGCACCTGTAAATAGGCGTGATTGCCATTTCCCGATGGCTCGAAACTTAATACTTCTCGCACCTGAAAGTCTTCGGCATTACAACGCAATTGGGCGCGCACGGCGGGCGCTTGAAAAGCGTATGCCAAGGAATCCATGTGGGATTGGTTAGGGAGAGAAATCGCTGGACTATTCATGAGCAAGCAGCAATGCCACGGCGTGCACCGCGACACCTTCGCCACGGCCGGTAAAGCCCATTTTTTCGGTGGTGGTGGCTTTAATGTTAAGATTTTCAATCGCCGTATCCAAGTCGCTGGCGAGGATTTCGCGCATTTTGACAATATGCGGCGCCATTTTCGGTGCCTCGGCGATCACCGTAATATCGGCATTGCTCACCTTCCAGCCTTTGTATTTCAACAGTTCCACCACCCGGCGTAATAATATGCGGCTATCGATATTTTTAAATTCCACATCATTGTCTGGAAAATGCTGGCCTATATCGCCCAGTGCCGCCGCACCCAGCAAGGCATCGCACAAGGCGTGGATGACGACATCGCCATCGGAGTGAGCCGCCAGGCCTTTTTCATAGGGGATATTCACACCGCCAAGGATCAGGGGCCTGCCCTCGGTAAAACTATGCACATCGAAACCGTGACCGATTCTCATCAGATATTATCCAATTATTGTTTCTATAGAATTCGTAAATATAGAATTCATAAATACAGCGTTAATAGTGACAGCGTTAATAATTACAGAATTAATAAAAACAGGGTCTATAAATATAAGCTCTTTAAATAGAATTCAGCCAGCGGCAAATCCTCCGGCCGGGTGACTTTAATATTATCCGCATGCCCTTCCACTAACTTGGGCTTTAGACCAGAGTGCTCCATGGCCGAGGCTTCGTCGGTGACCATAAACCCGTCCTCAATCGCCTGCTGCAATGCCGCGCGAAGTGCTTGTAAGCGGAACATTTGTGGCGTTTGCGCCTGCCATAAATTCCGCCTGTCCACGGTTTCCACAATGTCTCCAGCAGCGCTGCTGCGTTTAATGGTATCGTGCACCGGGACCGCGAGAATGCCGCCCACCGGATGCGCCTTCAGTTCTTGGATCATTTTATCGATGTCTTGCATGCGCACACAGGGGCGGGCCGCATCGTGCACCAACACCCAGTCCTGTGGTGCGGCGATGTTGTTCAAGGCATTGAGCGCATTGATTACTGAATGACAGCGCTCTTGTCCCCCTTCAGTTACCACCACGGTTTTATCCGTGTCGAGCTGTACCGAATCCCAGTAAATATCCGCGGCCCCAATAGCCACAGACAAACCGGCAATGGAATCGTGGCTTAAGAGCCGCTGCAAGGTATGCTCGATAATGGTCTTATGCAGAAGACTCAAATATTGCTTGGGCTTTTCCGCGCCCATGCGCGAACCACTGCCGGCGGCAGGCACTACTGCCCAAAACCGATGTTGATCTTTTGCGTTTGGCATAACCCGCTGAGTTATTGTTCAGGAATCCGCTGGGTGCTGGGTGTATTGGGCAAATTGGGCAAGGGTTTTTTCTCGATAATTTGAAAAAACGTTTCGTCTTTTTTTATCATGCCCAATTCGCTGCGGGCCCGTTCTTCCACCGCTTCCAGACCTTGTTTCAAATCCTGTACTTCGGCTTCCAAGGCGGCGTTGCGTTCCAGCAAGCGCTGGTTTTCTTGTTTTTGTTGTTCTATGGCATCACGCAGCGCCCACACTTCCCGCATATTGCCATCCCCAAACCAGAGCTTGTATTGCAGCAGTACTAAGACAATGATGAGGACGGCGATCAATACTTTCATTTAATTTAAGGGGCCATCCTCATGCCAATTGTTTGAACGCGGTTTTGCCCGCGTACACCGCCCGGCTTCCCAGTTCCTCTTCAATGCGCAGCAACTGGTTGTATTTGGCGATACGGTCGGAACGCGACATGGAACCGGTTTTGATTTGCCCGACATTGGTGGCCACGGCCAGATCGGCGATAGTGGCATCTTCGGTCTCGCCGGAGCGGTGAGAAATCACCGAGGTATAACCGGCTTTTTTAGCCATCTCGATAGCGGCTAGCGTTTCGGTTAACGAGCCGATCTGGTTCACTTTGATCAAAATGGAATTGGCAATATTTTTATCGATGCCCTGCTTGAAGATTTCCGTGTTAGTAACGAACAAGTCGTCGCCCACCAACTGGATTTTGCCGCCCAAGCGGTTGGTTAAAGTGGCCCAGCCGTCCCAGTCGTTTTCATCCATGCCGTCCTCGATGCTCACTATGGGATATTTGTCCACCCAACTGGCCATTACCTCGGTAAATTCAGCGGAACTGAGGCTTTTGTTTTCCGACGTCAATTCGTATTTGCCGTCTTTGTAAAATTCGGAACTGGCGGCGTCTATGCCGATGTAAATGTCCTGCCCTGCTTTGTAACCGGCTTTTTCCACGGCTTGCAAAATCACTTCAATGGCGGCCTCATTGGACGGTAAGTCTGGCGCAAACCCACCTTCGTCACCCACGGCAGTATTCAATCCCTGCGAATGGAGCACTTTTTTCAATTGGTGGAAAACTTCCGCCCCGTAACGCACCGCCTCGGCCAGGCTGGGCGCTCCCACGGGCAGGATCATGAATTCCTGTATGTCCACATTGTTGTCGGCGTGCGAACCACCGTTGATGATGTTCATCATGGGCACCGGCATGGTCACCGCGGCATCGCCCCCGAGGTATTGATACAGCGGCAGCCCTTTCGCCGTGGCAGCCGCTTTGGCCGCGGCCAGAGAGACGGACAAAATAGCATTAGCGCCCAGGCGGGCTTTGTTGGGCGTACCGTCCAGGTCGATCATGATTTGGTCCAGCGCCGCTTGTTCACCGGCATCTTTGCCCAGTAAAGCCTTGCGTATTTCGCCGTTGACATTGGCTACGGCGTTTTTCACGCCTTTACCCAAATACCGGCCCTTATCCCCGTCCCGCAGTTCTATGGCTTCTCTTGAGCCCGTGGACGCGCCGGAAGGCACCGCCGCGCGCCCCACGATTCCAGAGTCTAAAATCACGTCCGCTTCGACGGTAGGATTACCGCGCGAATCGATTATCTCTCTGGCGTGAATGTCTTTGATCACAGTTGATTGCATTCTATGCTCCATGTGTTGTTCGTTGGTTGTGATTCGTTGTTCGTTGGTTGTGGTTCGTGGTTCGTGGTTCGCGTTTTTCAACTCACCTCCCTTGAGGGAGTACCTAAAGCGAATACAATGGGTCGGGTGAAGGTGAATTACTCGCATCGGCCAATGATATACCTCTCATCACCACTCTCTACGGAATCAAAATAGATCAATTCGGATCGATTTCAAAACCCCGCGCTTTCACCGCGTCATCAATAGCCTTCAATGTGGTTAACAATTCCTCCATGCTCTGCAACGGCATGGAATTCGGCCCATCACTCAACGCCTGGTCCGGATTGGGATGGGTTTCCATAAACAATCCCGAAATCCCCGCGGCTATCGCAGCACGCGCCAATACCGGCACAAACTGCCGTTGTCCACCCGAACTGGTGCCCTGGCCTCCGGGCTGTTGCACCGAATGAGTGGCATCAAACACTACCGGGCACCCGGTTTCGCGCATAATGACCAAACCGCGCATATCGGAAATCAGGGTATTATAACCGAAGGACACCCCCCGCTCACACACCATAATGTGTTCATTGCCCACGGCAAGGGCTTTGTCGACAACGTTCTTCATGTCCCAGGGCGCCAGGAACTGGCCTTTTTTAATATTGACCGGTTTGTTCTGTTTGGCAACGTTTTGGATAAAGTTGGTTTGCCGGCACAAAAACGCGGGGGTTTGCAGCACATCTGCTATCGATGCAACTTCGCTCAGGGGCGTATCTTCGTGCACGTCGGTCAGCACCGGCACGCCGATTTGCTTTTTAACTTCCGCCAACACCCGCAGTCCCTCCTCCATGCCCGGCCCACGATAGCTGCCGGTGGAAGAACGGTTGGCTTTGTCGAAGGAGGATTTATAAATAAAGGGGATGTTTAACTTATCGGTGATTTCTTTAAGCTTGCCGGCCGTATCCAGGGCCAGTTGCTCGCTTTCCACCACGCAGGTTCCCGCAATCAGGAAAAAAGGCCGGTCCAAACCAACCTGGTATCCACATAAATTCATTCGCTTGTCTTATACCTCAATATTTTCTTGGATCAACGCTTTGCGTGCTCTGGCGGCATTGATGAAACCGCTGAATAAGGGATGGCCATCGCGGGGGCTGGAGGTGAACTCCGGATGAAACTGACAGGCGACAAACCAGGGATGGTCCGGAATCTCGATCACTTCCACCAGATTATCGTCCGCGGATTTGCCCGATACTTTCAAACCGGCCTCTTGTAGAACCTGCAAATAATAATTGTTGAATTCATAGCGATGACGGTGACGCTCGGTAATGACGTCTTTGCCATACAACTCCCTCACCTTGGTCCCAGCTTCCAAATGACAGGGTTGGCCACCCAGACGCATGGTGCCCCCCAAATCGGATGTTTCCGTGCGCCGTTCCACCTCTCCCGTCGGCGAGATCCATTCGGTAATCAACGCAATCACCGGGTGGGGAGTATCTTTATCAAACTCCGTGCTATGAGCGTGTTCCAGTTTAGCCACATTGCGAGCGAACTCGATCACCGCCACTTGCATGCCCAGGCAAATGCCTAAATAAGGAATTTTGTTCTCGCGGGCGAAATTCACCGCCTGGACTTTACCTTCCACGCCACGGTCGCCAAATCCTCCCGGAACCAGTATGGCATGTGCGTGCTCCAGGCAGCCGGTGCCTTCTTTTTCGATTTGCTCGGCATCGATGTAGTGAATTTTGACCTTGGTGAGGGTGTGTATGCCGGCGTGTATCAGTGCTTCGGACAGCGATTTATACGCTTCGGTGAGATCCATATACTTGCCCACCATATACACATCCACCGTATCGGTGGGATTTTGCAGCGCTTCCACCACATCCCGCCAACGGGACAAATCCGCATTGGGTGCCTCGATGTGGAATTTGTCCAGCACGATATCGTCCAGACCCTGGGCTTGCAACAACATGGGAATTTTGTAAATGGTATCCACGTCCACCATGGACACCACCGCACGCTCTTCCACATTAGTGAACAGCGCGATTTTGCGGCGCTCATCCGCCGGCAGCGGCCGATCAGCCCGACACAGCAAAACATCCGGTTGAATTCCGATGCTGCGCAGCTCTTTAACGGAGTGTTGGGTAGGTTTGGTTTTGAGTTCGCCGGCGGTAGGGATAAACGGCAATAAGGTCAGGTGGATAAACAACACCCGGTCCCGCCCCAGTTCGATACCCATCTGGCGGATGGCTTCCAAAAAAGGCTGGGACTCGATGTCACCCACGGTACCACCAATTTCCACCAGGGCGATATCCACGTCCGCAGCGCTTTCCATAACGCGGCGTTTGATTTCATCGGTGATGTGGGGGATCACTTGTACGGTGCCCCCCAGATAATCGCCACGGCGCTCTTTGCGGATCACATCGGAATAAATTCGGCCAGTGGTGAAATTGTTTTTCTGCGACATCCGGGTGGACACAAAGCGCTCGTAGTGGCCCAGATCCAGATCGGTTTCCGCACCATCCTCGGTGACGAACACCTCGCCGTGCTGAAACGGACTCATCGTGCCCGGATCGACGTTGATATAAGGATCCAGCTTGACCAGCGTGACCTTCAAGCCACGGGATTCCAGCACGGCGCCCAGCGACGCGGACGCGATACCTTTCCCCAGGGAAGACACCACACCGCCTGTAATAAATATAAACTTAGTCATAACAACCCAGGGTCAAGGAAGAGGAAAAAGTAGAACATCAGACGGGAGAACAGACTAACAGAATTGGGGATTTTGCTCAATGGTGAGAATGGGAATATTGGGCAGTTTTAGACTTTGGCCGTTCTTAGAAACAATGCTCACATTTTCCCGCAGGGCATACTAGGGATCCAGTTTGGTGCGATAAAAAATTTTAGCTTCAATTCCCAGCCATAATTTGCCGTTCTACATGATGGACGCAAGTACATGTCGGCCGGTCACTCAATCCTAATCTGTCTGACCAAAAACTCCTGATCTCGTAACGGCAAACGCGCCCCATCCGGCTTGACCTCCCACACCTCCTCCCGGAAAAATTTCAATACAATGGGCTTGGACGCCACTTCTTTACGTAATTTTTGCCCGATACGCTCAATGTTTTCCTGCTCTTCGATGGACTCGATACCATAAATACGCACTTCCAAATACCGGGCATGAGCTTCCCCGAACACTGCCGGTTTATCCAAAAATTTGGCCTTTACGGGAAAATCATACCGTTCGGTCAAGGCGTTTACGATTTTTTGTACATCCTCTTTATCGGTATCTGTAGAAATGTTCGAATACGAATAAATCAGTAAGCCGATTAAAATCACCGCCAAAGTCACTGCGACAATCTCGGTAAAATCCGGCTTCACGCCGGACCGGTAACGTCTCACCGCCCAGGTTAACACCAACGCTGGTCCGAGCAGGTAAATCACAACGACAAGCAAAACTTGAATCATAGGTTTTTAATGTGAGTTAACAAAGAGAGCTGTAAAAGGAGCGACAAAGACTAAGCCATTGACCACTCAAGTCAAGTTTTTATTCGTCTCAAAATCACCCTCTGCTCAACCCATCGCAGGGAGCCTTTAAACACAGTTATGGTGAGAAGCAGTCCCAATATAACACCGATCATGTTGGCAACCATATCAGCGTATTCAAAATGTCTGTGCCGTCCCATCCCCTGAACAAACTCCAGAGAAACCCCCATAAGCACAAAACCTAAAGCGAACAAAATCAAAGGCAGCCGGCCGGTAAAAATCTGCCCAAACCAACCCATTAATACCGCGTAGGCTAAAAAATGGCCAACCTTATCGCTGAACTCAAAATTCATAACCACAGGAGGCTTTGCCGTCAAACTCAAATAAATCACTGTGATCACTAAGCAAATTCCCAGCAACAGCCACAAGGGAGTCCAATGAAGGGATTTTTCGGAATGTGAAGATGTCATGAAGTGTGCGACCCCTTGGATA
>JAJDNG010000086.1 GCA_022340845.1 Gammaproteobacteria bacterium
CACAACTCCATGCCCACCGCTTTGACCGCTTCATACAAGCCGGCATCTTCACCGGGATGGCCTGCGGCGGCCATCCAATTGGCAGACAACACGACCCGGTCCAGTGATGCGACGGAAGTAGCCGCAAGATTGGTCAAGGCCTCGCCCACCGCCAGGCGCGCCGAAGCGCCGTGATTGAGCAAGGCCACGGGGGTGCGCTCGCCAATGGCCATGGCTTCGCCTGTATATCCCTGATAACTGGTGGTGGTCACAGCCACGTCGGCCACCGGTACTTGCCACGGGCCCACCATTTGGTCGCGGCTGATCAAGCCCGTGACGCTGCGGTCACCAATGCTGATCAGGAAGGTTTTATCGGCAATGGTGGGTAACTGCAGCAGGCGATACGCCGCTTCGGCGATGTCGATAGTGTCCAAGGAAAACTCAGCAGCGGTGGCTGGTCGACTGCGCACATCGCGCAGCATTTTCGGCGGCTTGCCCAGTAACACATTGATGGGGATATTGATGGGTTTATTGTCAAAATGATTGTCGTGCAGCACTAATTGCTGTTCGGCCGTGGCCTCGCCCAATACCGCAAACGGGCAGCGTTCCCGCTCGCAGATGGCGGTAAACTGCGGCAACTGATCCGGATGGATAGCCAGTACATAACGTTCCTGGGCTTCGTTACACCAGATTTCCATGGGCGACATGCTCAAGTCATCATTGGGCACTTTGCGCAGCTCCAGCGATCCACCCCGGCCGCTGTCGTTCACCAGCTCCGGCAAGGCGTTGGACAAGCCGCCGGCACCCACATCGTGAATGGAAATCACCGGATTGTGTTCGCCCAATTGCCAGCATTGGTCTATCACTTCCTGGGCACGGCGCTGGATTTCCGGATTGCCGCGTTGCACCGACGCAAAATCCAGATCTTCCTGGCTTTGGCCGGTGGCCATGCTGGAGGCCGCTCCCCCGCCCAGGCCGATTAACATGGCAGGACCGCCTAACACAATTAATAATGCGCCCGGCGGGATTTCATCTTTGTCGATTTGATCGGCGCGGATGTTGCCCAAGCCTCCGGCCAGCATTATCGGCTTGTGGTAGCCGCGCACCTCCTCGCCATCAGCGGTACCGATGCTTTGTTCATAACTGCGGAAATAACCGCAAATGTTAGGCCGGCCGAATTCATTATTAAACGCCGCCGCCCCGATAGGGCCTTCCAGCATGATGTCCAGTGCGGAGTCGATACGCCCGGGTTTGCCATAAGCGCTTTCCCATGGCTGGGGCAGTTCCGGGATTTGCAAATTGGATACACTGAAACCGCTTAATCCCGCTTTGGGTTTGGAGCCACGGCCGGTGGCGCCTTCGTCGCGAATCTCGCCGCCGGAGCCGGTGGCAGCCCCAGGGAACGGAGAGATCGCCGTGGGATGGTTGTGGGTTTCCACTTTCATCAGGATGTGTACCGGCTCCTGATGGTAACGGTATTGTTTGTGCTCAGGATCGGGGAAGAACCGCCCGGCTTCGACGCCTTCCACCACGGCCGAGTTATCGGAGTACGCGGACAAGATGCCTTCGGCATGCTGGCGATACGTGTTGCGTATCATATTGAACAACGACTGCGGCTGAGTTTCGCCGTCGATGATCCAATCGGCGTTGAAAATTTTATGCCGGCAATGCTCGGAGTTGGCCTGGGCGAACATCATTAATTCAATGTCATTGGGATTGCGTCCCAGCTGCATGAAATTTTCCACTAAATAATCGATTTCGTCATCCGCCAATGCCAATCCCAGCGCCTGGTTCGCCTGCTGCAAGGCCTGCCGGCCGCCACCCAGCACGTCCACGCTTTGCAGTGGCCTGGGCTGTGCGTCGCTAAGTTGTTCGTTACCAAATAACGCAGCTGCCTCATCGAGATTGGCAATCACGGTTTCAATCATGCGGTCGTGAATAAACGGCATGATGGCTTGCGATTGCGCGTCCGTGAGCTTGGCTCCGTCACGGGTGCTAAACGCATACGCCACGCCCCGTTCGATCCGATGGATGGTGTTGAGATTGCAATTGCGGGCAATGTCGGTGGCTTTACTGGACCAGGGCGAGACAGTGCCGACCCTGGGAATGACAAACACATCCGCTTGCGCGTTACCGGTAGTGCTTTGTTGCGGTCCATATTGCAGTAGCTTCGTTAGGATATCGTGTTGTTGGGGGGATAATTCGCCCACGCAGTCCACCAGGTGCACAAACTGCGTGCTGACGGATTCAATATTCGGTGCGACGGTGGAAATTTGCTGGAGTAATTTCTGGATACGAAAAGCAGACAACGCGGTATTGCCGAAGAGTGTAAGCATAGTGTTTTCTATCTAGAGTTCGCCAGTTTGGTTGACAAGTGCGGTTCGCCGGAACCGTTGAGCCATTTTACTTGATTTTGACAGGACGAGATAGCTTGGGCGTCAAGCACGCCATGTGAATTAGCGCCTTGGCGGTTACTATTCCCACTCGATAGTAGCTGGTGGCTTGCTGGAGATATCGTAAGTGACGCGGGAAATACCGTTGATTTCATTGATGATACGATTGGAAACGATTTCCAGGACTTTATACGGCAAATGCGCCCAACGTGCTGTCATAAAATCCACTGTTTCCACCGCGCGGATGGCAATCACATAGTCATAGCGGCGCCCGTCACCGGTGACACCCACTGAACGCACCGGTAAAAATACCGCGAATGCCTGGCTGACTTTATGATACATGCCGAAATTGTGCAGTTCTTCAATGAAAATCGCATCGGCTTTGCGTAATAATTCGGCGTACTCCTTGCGCACCTCACCTAAAATGCGAACCCCCAAGCCCGGCCCTGGAAACGGATGGCGATACACCAGGTCGTGGGCCAGCCCTAATTCTTCGCCGATTTTTCGCACTTCGTCTTTGAACAGTTCTTTTAACGGCTCTACCAATTTGAGCGTCATATCTTCCGGTAGTCCACCCACATTATGATGCGACTTGATCACATGCGCTTTACCGGTGGCTGAACCGGCGGATTCGATAACGTCGGGGTAAATGGTGCCCTGAGCCAGCCATTTAGCGGATTCTAATTTTGCGGCCTGTTCTTCGAAGACTTTGACAAATAGATTACCGATGATTTTGCGTTTTTGTTCAGGATCGGCAACGCCCGCCAAGGCATCTAAAAACCGCTCTTCCGCATTCACCCGGATCACTTTCACGCCCATGTGTTCGGCAAACGTCGCCATGACTTGATCGCCTTCTTTAAGGCGCAGCAGACCGTTATCCACAAACACACACGTTAACTGCTCGCCTATGGCCTCATGCAACAACGCCGCGACCACCGACGAGTCCACTCCGCCGGACAAACCAAGGATCACTTCTTCTTTGCCGACGGTTTTACGGATTTGCGCAATACTGTCCTGGACAATGTTGCCCGCTGACCACAGCGTTTGACAGTTGCAGATGTCCACCACAAAGCGCTGCAATATACGCTTGCCCTGGGGGGTATGGGTCACTTCGGGATGAAATTGCAGGCCGTAAAGTTTACGCTCCTCGTCGGCCATGCCGGCGATGGGGGCGCTGGGCGTGCTGCAAATCTGCTTAAAGCCTTCCGGCATATTCGTCACCCGGTCACCATGGCTCATCCACACATCCAACATGCCGTAGCCTTCATCGGTAGTGTGATCTTCTATATTGGTTAGCAGTTTGGAATGGCCATGGGCGCGCACCTGGGCATAACCAAATTCGCTATGGCCCTCGCTTTCCACCGTGCCGCCCAGTTGCGCCGCCATGGTTTGCATGCCGTAACATATACCCAGGACAGGTACGCCCGCTTTAAACACCTCCGGATGAGCACGCGGCGGCTGAAATACGTTAACCGATTCAGGCCCGCCGGATAAAATGATGCCCTTAGGGCCCCAGGCGTTGATAAAGCCTTCGTCCACGTGGTCATACGCTTGTATTTCACAATACACACCCACTTCCCGCACGCGCCGGGCAATCAATTGGGTGTATTGAGATCCGAAATCAACTATGAGGATTTTGTGGGCGTGAATGTCTTGGTTCTGAGTCAATGGCAAAACCTGTTCTAGTGGTTATTGGAATGCAATATCTTACTCGGCATCACCGCGCTTGAGTATAATTGGAATCAGTACGTAGTCAGCGACGCACGTCTGTTTCGTCGCTAGACATTATAGTTAGGCGCTTCTTTGGTGATTTGCACGTCGTGTACATGGCTTTCACCCACGCCGGCATTGGTGATACGCACAAACTGGGTGTTGGTACGCATCTCTTCTATATTTCTGCATCCGGTATAGCCCATGCTGGAGCGAAGGCCGCCTAACAATTGATGAACAACGCCGCCTAAGAGGCCTTTGAAAGGAACACGCCCTTCTATGCCTTCGGGTACTAACTTATCGGCCTGGCTGCCTTCCTGGAAATAGCGATCACTGGAACCCTGTTTCTGGGTCATGGCGCCTAAAGAGCCCATGCCGCGATACGATTTGTAAGAACGCCCCTGATACAACTCCACTTCGCCAGGCGCCTCTTCGGTGCCGGCAAACATGCTGCCTATCATGACACTGTGCGCCCCGGCCGCAATGGCTTTGGAAATATCGCCCGAATAACGGATGCCACCGTCGGATATCACCGGTATATCACTGCCTTTCAGCGCTTCGGCCACATTAGCTACTGCGGTAATTTGCGGCACGCCAACACCCGCCACGATTCGGGTGGTACAAATGGAGCCCGGGCCTATGCCCACTTTGACACCATCGGCGCCGGCGGCTTTTAATGCCAGAGCGGCATCAGCGGTGGCGATATTGCCGCCGATCACTTGCACTTCGGGGAAATGTTTTTTAATCCAGGCCACACGGTCCAACACCCCTTGTGAATGTCCATGGGCGGTATCCACCACCAACACGTCGACACCGGCAGTGACCAATGCCGTGACCCGTTCTTCGGTACCCCCGCCGGTGCCCACCGCCGCGCCTACCCGTAAGCGACCATATTCGTCTTTGCAGGCGTTGGGAAATTCTTCGGCTTTTTGAATGTCTTTTACGGTCACCAGGCCGCGCAATTGGAATTTATCATTCACAACCAATACTTTTTCGATGCGGTGAGCATGCAGCAACCCGACAATCTCTTCATTGCTGGCGCCTTCTTTCACGGTGATCAGGCGCTCTTTGGGGGTCATCACGTTGGTCACCGGCTTGTCGTAGCGAGTCTCAAACCGTAAATCCCTTGCCGTGACAATACCCACCAGTTCCTCCCCGTCCACCACCGGTACTCCGGAAATGTTGCTGGACTGGGTCAACAGTATGACGTCCCGAATACTGGTATTGGGCGACACCGTAATAGGGTCTTTAATCACCCCGCTTTCGAACTTTTTCACCCGGCTGACGTGCTGCGCCTGCTCTTCCAAGTTCATGTTTTTATGGACGATACCGACACCGCCGGCTTGTGCCATGCTAATCGCTAATCGCGCCTCGGTTACCGTATCCATGGCGGCGGAAATCAGTGGAATTTTCAACTCTATGCCGCGGGTCAACCGGGTAATGAGTGACACCTCTTTAGGCATAACCGTTGAGTGAGCAGGTATGAGTAAAACATCATCGAAGGTGAGGGCTTCCTGAGCAATGCGCATAGTAGGGGGTCTCTACAAGATATTGATTTGATAGGCTGCGCATTATAAAGACTGTGGTGGTTTTGGTAAACCTAATAAGCACAAAAGTAGACGTCAGCGGGCACAAGAAGCTATACTGGACGCGGGTTTACAAAATTCATCTAATAACGATCACGTTACCGTGGAAGATCAGAGGAGGAGATTGATGAGAAAAACATTATTAGTAGGTGCAAGCCTGGTGGCATTCACTTTGTTGAGCGCATGCGGCTCCAGCGGCTCAAAATCCGGAGACATGGCTGCGGCTGGCGGATCGTCTGACGTCGAACAACTGATCAAAGAAGCCGACGCCGCCATTAAGAAAGCGGCTTCAGTGGACGGTGAGTGGCGCGACAGTAGCAGTAAATATTTAAAACAAGCCAAAGCCGCATTAAGCAAAGGCGATGTGGAGACTGCAGCAAAGTTAGCCAAAAAAGCCAAATTTGAAGGCGAAATGGGCTATCAACAAGCTCAAGAGCAAAAAAATGCAGGTCCCTGGTTGTTCTGAAGCCGGCTTTAAAACACCTAAAAAGACCATCGAAAAAGCAGGCTTAGCCTGCTTTTTCTGTCTTACACGCTCAATTGCGTCTCATTAAAGTAACCCTCACCCCCGCTTGCAACCACTGGATATGGACTTGCCAGAGGCAGAATCTCAAGACAGCTTGAGCCCGGCGCGCCAAATTCTGTCCGTCTCCGAATTGAATCACCTGGCGCGGGAGATTTTGGAAGCGAATTTTCCATTGATCTGGGTGCAAGGCGAAATCTCCAATTTGGCTCGCCCAGCCTCCGGCCACTGGTATTTTTCCCTCAAAGACGACGCCGCCCAGGTGCGTTGTGCCATGTTCAAAATGCGCAACCGGCTGTTACCATTCCAGCCCGGTGATGGCCAGCAAGTACTGGCACGGGCAAGAGTGGGATTATACGAACCCCGCGGCGAGTATCAGCTGATCATCGACCACATGGAACCAGCAGGTGAAGGCGCTCTGCGGTTGCAGTTTGAGATGCTGAAAAAACGCCTCGCCACCGAAGGCCTGTTTGACGAACAACTCAAACAACCACTGCCCGGCCTGCCCCGACGCATCGGGGTCATCACCTCCCCCACCGGCGCCGCCATTCGGGACGTCTTGAGCGTGTTGAAACGTCGCTTCCCGGCGATCCCGGTGATGATTTATCCGACGCAGGTACAAGGCGCAACCGCGGCGGGTACGTTGATACAGGCCATTAACACCGCTAATCGCCGCGGCGAATGCGACGCGTTGATTTTGTGCCGCGGTGGCGGATCTTTGGAAGATTTGTGGGCGTTTAACGATGAGCAACTGGCGCGGGTAATCGCGGCCAGCGATATCCCCATTGTCTCGGGTATCGGCCACGAAGTGGATTTTACCATTGCTGATTTTGTCGCAGACCTGCGGGCTCCCACACCCTCCGCCGCCGCCGAATTGCTGACACCCGCAGCCCAAGACTGGTGGAATATGTATGCCGAATTTGCGCTGCGTTTCACCGGACTGATACAGCGCAAACTGGCCACCAGCCAGCAGCAGTTATCCTGGATCATTAATCGACTGCAACATCCCCGCCGCAGGCTGCAAAGCCAGGCCCAGCGCACCGATGAACTGGAGCAACGCCTCGTCAATGCGCAAAAATCCAACCTGCGTCACCAGCAACACCGGCTGGCCACGTTGCGCGCGCAATTGGAACAATATTCACCGTTATTGCGTTTAAACCACTATCAAATGGAGTCGGTGAATTTACAAAAGCGCTTGCACCGGGCTATGCAGCATCAGTACGATGACCGGTGCAAACTGCTGGCGGCCACGGCGCGGGCTCTAGAGGCTGTAAGCCCCCTGGCCACCCTTGGACGGGGCTATGCCATTGTCAAAAAACTGCCCGAGCAATCCATTGTGCGCCAAACCGGCGATGTGCAAATCGGCATGCATATTGAAACCCAATTGAGCCAAGGACGAATTATCTCCACCGTTGAAGAACTGCAACCGGAGTACAATTTATCTACACAGAATTCGTCTACACCGAATTTATCGAAAACCACTATGTCAAAACCAAAACGTTAGAGAAAAAGTATCCGTATTATGAAATTCCATTTCCGTATTCCGTTGTTCGTTGCTTGTTTCATGATACCCACTCTGGCGTGGGCGTTTGACTTACCGAGGCATAATCCGGTGCCGGGAGGCATTGCGTGGGTACCGTTGCCGGTTAACTCCAGCACCCCGCCACAAGTGTATTTTCAGGATAAACGGGTCATGGTAGCGCCAGGCAGTGACGACCAGCATTCCTGGGTCGCCGTGGCGGGCATCCCCCTGGAAGCCGAAACGGGCAAACAACAGCTGTCCGTGAAGACCGAAAACGGCGATGTGATGGTGCCTTTTGATATCAAGAACAAGAAATACCAATCCCAGTATTTGACGATTAAAAATAAACGCAAAGTCAATCCCAATAAAAAGGATATGGAACGCATTACTAAGGAGAAAAAAGAAATTCAATCTGCGTTGGCTTCATGGTCGCCATCGGACCAACTGCCCACACAGTTCGTGCTGCCGGTCAAAGGCCGCTTGAGCAGTCCGTTTGGCCTGCGTCGATATTTTAACAAACAACCCCGCAAACCCCACAGCGGTATCGATATCGCGGCGCCGGCGGGCACGCCCATCATCGCCCCCATGGCGGGCACGGTGATTTCCACGGGCGAGTATTTTTTTAACGGCAATACGGTGTTTCTCGACCACGGTAACGGCTTGGTCACCATGTATTGCCACATGTCCAAAATCAATGTGAAACCGGGTCAACCGGTCGCCCAAGGGGAAGCCATCGGCGCCGTAGGAAAAACCGGCCGGGTGACCGGCCCGCACTTGCATTGGGGCGTCAGCCTCAACGACGCCCGCGTGGACCCTGGTTTATTTTTCGACGATATCGACAAATACCTGGTTCGAAAAAAATAAGCGCTGCTGCGCCGGGCCACGCAATCCCCTAGAATCATCTTTGTCCGTTTCCAGGCCTTGCTCAAATTAGCCTGATTGGGTATCTTTGCGCGTCCCGTTTTTTCATGAAAGCTTATTCCGAGTCGATTACGATATATCAACATGCAGCCACTCCTAAAAACTATCGTTGAAGCCCGCTGGTTTGAATATTTCATTGTCGCGCTGATCATACTCAACGGCGTGGTATTGGGCCTGGAGACCTCCGCTTCCGTGGTGGCTCACTACGGCCGGTGGCTGGAATGGGCCAATGGTGCGATTCTGGCGGTGTTCGTGATCGAAGCCATACTGAAAATCTCGGCCGTCGCGCCACGCTTACGGTTGTATTTTGGCAGCGGCTGGAATCTGTTTGATTTTTCGGTGGTGGTGGTGTCATTGATTCCCGCCACCGGTGAATTTGCCATGATTGCCCGCCTCGCCCGTTTGCTGCGGGTGGCGCGGCTGATCTCCACCATCCCTGAATTGCGGCTTATCGTCAGCACCCTGGTGCGCTCCATTCCCAGCATGGGCCATGTATTGCTGCTCATGAGCATCATTTTTTATATCTACGCCGTAGCGGGATACCACTTGTTTCATGAACACGATCCCACTCACTGGAGCACCCTGGGCTTGTCGTTATTGACGTTGTTCCGCGTTGTGACCCTGGAAGACTGGACGGATGTCATGTACAAAGCCATGGAAATGCATCCCTGGATGTGGATGTATTTCGTGAGCTTTGTGATTATCGGCACATTCGTTGTGATCAACCTGTTCATCGCCGTGGTACTGAACAACCTGGAAGAAGCCAAGCAAGAACGCTTGGAATCGTTGCGGCAACCGCCCAGTAAAAATGAAATATTAAAAGAACTGCGCGATACCCAACAGGCGTTGTCCCGACTGCAATCGACGTTGGAAAGCTCGGATCTCAAACACTGACCGCAGCCCCAAAACCGCCAGGCAGGTCACGATTTTCGCAGCCAATCTATGACAACCCATACGGACACGATCTGCCGGACCCAACCGCTTGAGTTCCAGCGTTAACCTGCAACTGAGAATTCACATATCATGATTGACAGAAAAACCCACTGGGAAAATATCTACCGGGAAAAGTCTGCGTCAGAGGTCAGTTGGTATCAACAAGAACCCAAGCTTTCGCTGGAACTCATCCGTCGCACTCACATCGCCCACGACGAAGCACTCATTGATGTTGGTGGTGGAGCGTCGGAACTGGTGGATTACCTGTGCAAAGCAGGCTTCACCAATCTGGCGGTGTTGGACATTTCGGAAAAAGCTCTGGCGAGCGCCAAAAACAGACTGGGCAAAGTGGCGCAAAACATCGAGTGGATTGAAGCCGATATTACCCAATTTAAACCACCGCACCCGTTTTCACTTTGGCATGATCGGGCGGTATTTCATTTTCTAACCGATCCATCCGACAGAGAACTGTACGTCAACGCATTAAAACATGCACTCATTCCAGGCGGCCACCTCATCATCGCAGCATTTGCCATCGGCGGCCCTGAGAAATGCAGCGGACTGGACATCGTGCAATATGATTCTGAGAAACTGTCAGCCGAACTAGGGAGGGATTTCAAGTTAATCGAAGCACGAAGCGAAGTGCATATTACGCCAGCCAATAACGAACAAAAGTTTACGTATTTTCGATTGGTCAAATTGCCAATAGACAAAAACACTTAGTGGCGCCACTAAGCTATGCGTTGAAATATGTAAGGTGGAGGCCTTTTACAATGTCACTGGTAAACTAAAACGCTATCGTTTGATGGGAAGCGAATGAAACCATCGCTACCCAGTTCACAAGCCCACCACCCGAGCCAGTACCCAACACTTCACCACGTACCGTTGGACTGGACCCTGCCATCAAACTTACGTTTGCCCACTTACAGTCAATAGAAATCCAAACCAGGCTCCCCTTACAAGTTGGCTGGATTGCGCCTTGCACAGGGTTAATCTTCGTGCGGATACGAAACGAAACGCACAATTCTCCTCTATACTTTCCTACACCGAGTCAATCGCAAATTTCGCGTCATAACATCATCAAAACACACAAACATTATGGATATTTAAATGATAGAAAGTATGTTGATATTGACGGGTATTTGTGCGTACGCGGCATTCAATCACACGTTCATCGCATTTCAACGTCCTTTTTCGGTTGTACATTTTTTATTTGCTATCCTTTGCGTGTTATTGGTGGCGTATGAACTGCTGCATTCATTAACTTATACAGCGGATTCTATAGACATCATTATTTCCCGGATGAAATGGGAGATGAATATTATTTTGATATTTTTTGGTTTATTCCCCTGGTTCATCAGCAAGTACACGGACTTTCGCCCACAGTGGGTCCTGCCGGGATTGACTGCAGTGATAGTGATATTGATTGTAGTCAATAGCGTACAACCTTACGGCCTGCAGTTCACGAATATAAGCAGCGTGAAACAAGTGGAGTTGCCCTGGGGGGAGACGGTTTCCCAACCTGAAGGCCGTATTAGCGTTATTTTTATGCTAGGGATTGCCGCCATCGTTATGATACTTGCCTATTCGGTGTTTGCGCTGGGTATCCGATATCGTCGCGACCGCGCCCGTACCACCTTGGCGATGCTGTTCGCCATGGGTTTGTTTATGGCTATGGCAATCGAAGCCATATTGGTCCGTCTCGGCGTGATTGATTTCATCAGCGTGGGTCATTTGAGCATTTTGGCTATGATCATCGCGATGAGTATGGCGTTGAGCCAGGAGATGCAACAAAAATTGCGCGCTTCTGAACACCGGTTTCGTTCCCTGGTGGAACAATCTCCGTTTAGTTTGCAAGTATTGTCACCCCATGGCAGGACAGTACAGGTTAATCGGGCTTGGGAGAATTTATGGGGAGTGACGTTGGAACAAATTGCGAAATACAACTTGTTGCAGGATCAACAATTGCGGGACAAAGGGATCATGCCCTATCTGGAAAAGGGTTTCGCAGGCCAGGCCATGGATATTCCTCCCGTGTTATACAATCCGGCCGAAAATACTGTTGTGAAAGGCCCGACTCGCGACCGGTGGATACGCGGCTTTATCTATCCCATCAAAAACGAAATCGGTGAGGTCCGAGAAGTGGTGGTGTTGCACGAAGATGTCACAGAAAAAAAACGTTTCGATGACGCCATACACCTGATCGCCTCCGGTGTATCGACGGAAACCGGCGAAGGTTTTTTCCAACAGTTAGTGCAAAACCTCGCGGAATTATTTGCAACACAATATGCCTTTGTCGGAGTACTGGAAGCACCGGATGCGCACAGCGTCAAGACCATGGCTGTGTTTGCCAATGGAAATCCGGCGCCTGACCTCAGTTACAGCCTAGAAGGCACGCCATGCGCGATGGTAATTGGGCAGGCCACGTGTATTTTTCCCCGTGAAGTACAACAACTGTTTCCACAGGACAAATTATTAGTCGACATGGGCGCGGAAAGTTATGTGGGGACACCGTTGTTTGATTCCAAAGGCGCCCCCCTGGGAATTATCGTTCTCATTGACAGCCAGCCCTTGCGCAATGCTGAGCAAATGAAGGCGATTATGGAAATTGTTGCGGCACGCGCTGCCGCCGAGATAGAGCGAATGCACGCTGAGGATCTGCTGCGCCAACAACGCAGTCGCCTGGAAGACATGGTGGAGCAGCGTACCGCCGAACTGCAAACGGCGATCAAGGAACTGGAAGCCTTCAGTTATTCAGTGTCTCACGATCTTCGCGCACCATTGCGCTCCATTGACGGATTTAGCCAGGCATTAGCAGATGATTATGCTAACGTTCTGGACGTGCAAGGGCAGGATTTCCTGGGCCGTATTCGCAGTAACGTGCAGCGCATGGCTATACTGATTGATGATTTGTTGAAACTATCCCGTGTCACTCAAAAAGAAATCAGCAAGCAACCCGTCAATATTTCGCAACTGGTTGCGCAGAGTATACATAAGTTTCAAGAACAAGAACCGTCACGAACGATTGAAGTCAGTATTGCCGAAAACGTTTTTGCCAACGGCGATCCCGATTTATTGACTATCGCAATCGACAACCTGGTTTCCAACGCCTGGAAATACACCGGCAAAACCAACCAACCGGTTGTTAAATTTGGTGTCGAGAATCAGGATAAAACGCCGGTATATTATATTAAAGACAATGGCTCCGGTTTCGATATGCAATACGCCGAAAAATTATTCAATGCGTTTCAACGCCTGCACTCTCCGAATGAATTTGAAGGAACCGGTATTGGGCTCGCCATAGTAGACCGTATAATCCATCGCCACGGAGGAAGAATATGGGCCGATGCCAAGGTTAAAAATGGCGCCGTGTTTTATTTCAGTTTGCCGGATTGATGAAGCAAAAACCGGCAATTCCGGCCCCTGAATAAACTATCGCAGGAGAATTTGCGCAGCAGCGTTTTCGTGGCAGAATGTCACGGCGAAATATTTCACGCATTCATCACGTTTACACACTTTATCCACTGTGCGTCCCTGGTCTACGCGCGCTTTATTGCTTAGCCCCTAAAGCAACAGCACGTTGTGCGCGGTCCGCATTGATTTGTTCGTGCAGTTTGCTGTCCCAAGGTGCGGAAAAATCCAGCCAGCCGCCGAAGTGTTTGCGTATTTGACCCACGAGTGCGTCGATATGATCCGGCCTGTCGTTGAGCGCCGCAATGTAGTGAAAACTCTCGCCACCGGCTTTAAGAAATGCTTCCCGGTTTTGTTCGTCAATCTCTTCCAGGGTTTCCAGGCAGTCGGCGGAAAAACCCGGGCACACGACATCCACACTTTTAACGCCCGATTTGGCCAGGGTTTGCAAGGTGTTGATGGTGTAAGGTTGCAGCCATTCCTCCCGGCCAAAAATCGATTGAAACGTGACTTGCCAGCGGCTTTCGACAATGCCCAATTGTTCGGCCACCAGCCGGGCGGTAGCCTGGCAATGACAATGGTAGGGATCGCCCGTGGTGAGAAAGCGTTTAGGCGTGCCATGAAAGGAAAACAGCAACATTTGCGATTGGCCGTTCTTTTGCCACGATTCCTGGATGGTACTAACCAGGGCATCGATATAAGCCGGGACGTCGTGGTAATTGTTAATGAAGCGCAATTCCGGCACCCAGCGCCAGTCGGCCACGGCTTGAGCCACCGCGTCAAAAGTGGATGCGGTAGTGCTGGAGGAATATTGGGGATACAGGGGGAAAACCAATACCTTATCCACGTTGGCCTGGCTCAGTTTCTCTAAGGCGGATTTTATGGAGGGATTGCCATAACGCATGCCTAGCTCGACCACAACTGGGGCTTGAGTGAGTTCGCCAATGCGCACACGAATGGCCGCCAGTTGTTTCTGGGAAATGGCCAACAACGGTGATCCCGAATCGGTCCAGACTTTCTGATAGTTCCTGGCCGAAGCGCGTGGCCGGATTAACAAAATGACCTGCAGGATCAACCACCACAACGGGCGCGGCATATCCACAATGCGCTTATCCCATAGGAACTCCCGTAAATAGGCGCGCAACGCCGCGGCATTCGGCGCATCCGGTGTACCCAGGTTGGTAATTAATATTCCGGTTTTTAATTGACTTTTATGGCTGAAATCGACAGGTTGTAATGATTGGCTCATTGTGGTTTTTTTATGGGGTTATTGGCACTGTGGTGATTATATAGTGAAAAGCTGTCATAATTGAAACACTTATCACTTATATCTGCCCGACTTTAGTAACCAATTTGTCATGTCTTGCACCAAGCTTGTTCACTGTTTGTCTAATCTGATGCTACCGGGTTTATTGGCCATCATTGTGGCGATCGGCCATAGCGGGTGTTCATCCAACAATCACTCAATTCCCAAGCCGCTGCGAGGAGTGCTCCTGGAACAGCCCGTGACGGTGAACCATTTTCAGCTCACCACCCAAGACGGCAACGAGTTTACCGAGGAGAACTTTCACAATCAGTGGACTATGATGTTTTTTGGATATACGCATTGCCCGGATATTTGCCCCACCACGTTGACCGAACTGGCGGCGTTGGCCAAACGTCTGGCGCAAGAAGGCAAGCCACAGATTGTGTTTGTTTCGGTAGATCCTCAAAGAGACACCCCCCGTCACCTTAAAGAATACATCACGTATTTTGATGAAGATTTTTTAGCGTTAACCGGAAAGGCCGACAGGATTAGCGGTCTCACTAAGCAACTAAAGATAAAGTATTCACTGGAGCCTGCCATCGATGATAACTATGTGGTGAACCATAGTAGTGCGGTGTTGTTGATCGACCCGCAAGGCCGGTACGTTGCAAATTTCAAAGCACCCCACTACGCCGAAACCCTGCAAGCGCAATTTGACCAGGTAAAGCGGTTTATCAATACGCCAGCAAACACTTAAGCATTGTATTTTTTGACATAAAGCCGCATTATTCACGCAAAATAACCACCCATTCGACCTTGTCCAGCACTAATTCCTGCACTAAACGATGACAAATAAAAAACCGACTTTAGCCCTTCTGATAGACTATCTCAAAGCCTTGCCCCAGTATCTGCTTCCGCATCACGCGTTGTGCAATGCCATGCATGCCGTCGCCCGGATACGCAACCCTTGGTTCAAAAATGCCCTAATTCAGTGGTTCAGCTGGCAATACGGGGTAAAAATGCATGAAGCGATCGTGCCCGATCCGGGGGGGTTTGAACATTTCAACGCGTTTTTTACCCGCGCATTAAAACCCGGTACGCGCCCGGTTTGCGATGAGCCCCATGCTGTGATCTGCCCAGTCGATGGCACGATTAGCCAATTGGGTCGTATCCAGCACGGTGACATCATTCAAGCCAAGGGGCGCCGATATTCTTTGCTGGAATTGATCGGTGGAGACCAAAATCGGGCCGCTCAATTCGATCAGGGTTCGTTTATGACGCTGTATTTGTCCCCTAAAGACTACCATCGCATCCATATGCCGCTTGAGGGCCAGCTTAATCACATGCTGCAAGTACCGGGGCGACTGTTCAGCGTCAGTGCAGCGACCACACGTGTGGTGAAGCGCTTGTTTGCGCGCAACGAGCGGGTGGTTACGTTGTTTGAAAATGCCGCAGTGGGGGATTTTTACATCATTATGGTGGGGGCATTATTTGTCGGTAGCATTGAAACGGTTTGGCACGGCGTGGTCACACCACCCCACGGTGGATGTTTGAAACGTTGGGATTACCCAAAGGCGGAAACTGCAGTGCATCTGAATAAAAATCAGGAGTTGGGCCGGTTTAATATGGGGTCCACCGTTATTTTGTTGTTCAAGCCCGGTACGGTTCAGTGGTCGGGAGAATGGCAACCCGATACACCGGTCAATATGGGACAAAAGCTGGGCGAGGTGATTGTTTAAAAAATTCGGACACACGACAGTCATTTAAGATCCGGCGCAACCACTGGATATGGACTAAACTTCTTAATATGAGCAACCGCACGATTTTTGTGCACAGGAGGTAGCCATGACTGAAAAGCCTATTCCAAAACAACCGGATACGGTCGCATGCCAAGTGTGCCTCGAAGAAATCCCTTCATCCGTCGCCATTAGCCAGGAAGCCGATGTATACACCCAACATTTCTGTGGTATCGAGTGTTACGCGCTGTGGAAAGAAAAACACAAAAAAGAACAGCTGCCGGAAGAGTAAAAAGTCTGGTCAAACATCGAATCCAGACTTCTAATCAGAGAAAGGGGGGGCGGAAACTCACTGGTGACACGAGAGTTACGACCGCCTCACGCCCGTTAATGAATGGCTTCAGCCTGTTTGTACGTCATGATTTGCTGCAATGACCTGAAAACGCCGGTGTCGAAATCGTGAAATTTTAATCCGACACCTTCCTGGTCGATACGCACGACACGGGCATGGAGTGCATATTTTACTTCGTTTGTACCCTCAATAAGATGAAATACCAATTCAACGTTGTGGTCAATGCGTAGGTTGTGGCTGGCTTGCACAGAATCCAGGTAGGCGCCACCCAGCCCCACGTCACGGGAACGGCCGGTAGCCAACTTATCACCTTCATGATAAATATCTACACTGATGTCCAGGTCTTTTCGATTACTCCAGCGATTATCCATGGTAATCTCCCGAAATTTTGCTGCTTTTACACATCTTAGCTGCAGTCGTTTAAGTTAAATGATCCTCCAATTTAATTTTTCTGTCCTTAGCCTTAATCTATATTATTGATTTTTATATTTTATATCTTTTTATTATATGGAGATTCTCCGGTTTTACCATCTTAATAATGCGACATAGGTCACAATCTACCAGCAAGTTGTAAGCCAGCACAGTAAAATTTTTGTAACACATTAATTTGACTAATATTTCGCCCAAAGGAATTGCTCAACTTTTAGACACGAATTTTCAGTGCGCATTCAACTGTTAATTTTTTCGACAATCAGCAACGGTATTTTGGCATCGCCCTCAGACGCGCCCAAAGGGAAATGCCATAACATCATTGACTTGGGTGGCCTGCGCCAGGCGCATGATGACTCTATCCAACCCCACGGCCACGCCCGAACAGTCAGGCAGTCCCTTGGCTAAGGCCTGCAACAAATATTCATCCATTGGGGGTTGTGGCTGGTTATGACGTTTTCTGACGGCTAAATCCTGTTGAAACCGAATCCGTTGTTCTTCGGCATTGGCCAGTTCGTGGAAACCATTGGCCAGTTCCACACCGTCGAGAAACAGCTCGAACCGCAAAGCGGTTTTTGGATTATGGGGATTAATTCGCGCCAATGCGGCTTGGGACACGGGATATTCGCTTACGAACGTCAGGCGATTGTGTCCTAGCCTGGGTTGAACGCAATGGCTCATCAACACATCCAGCCACGCATCCCGGCCTTCGCTGTGCATGCCGTACACGTTCACGCCCTGGTGTTTTACACAATCCATCAACTCTGTCAGCGACGCATTTAATGGATCAATGCCGAGGGTGGATAAAAACGCCTCTTGATAGCTGATAATTTGAGTGGTTTGTAAATTTTGAACACCGTGGGCGGATTCGTTCTCGAACAGACCGTGCATCAGTGCCTCGATTTCTGACATTAATGCGGCGATATCGAAACCCGGCCGGTACCATTCCAGAATCGTGAATTCAGGATTGTGTTGCGCTCCCCACTCAGCCTGGCGAAATGACTTGCAAATCTGAAAAATGGGACCACTACCGGCACTGAGCAGGCGTTTCATCGCAAATTCCGGCGAACTCTGCAAATATAAATCCATGCCTTGGGCGGCTTGGGGCCCTACATAGGTCGTGGTGAAGTTTTCAATGTGCGGATCAGGATTCGCTGTGGAGCAAAGCAGCGGAGTCTCCACTTCCAACACCTGCCGTTGGGCGAAAAATGCTCTGGCGAAATGTAAAACGCGCGCTCTGAGTTGCAGGACACGCAGACCGGCGCTGGGGCGCCAGTCTTGCGGATGCATTTTGTCGTTCATGTCATGGGATTGAAAGGCGAGGCTATTCCTTCACCCGGCCCACATAGTCTCCAGTGCGGGTGTCGACTTTGACTTTTTCATTTTGTTCTACGAATAACGGCACTTTAACCACCGCTCCGGTTTCCAGAGTGGCGGGTTTGGTACCACCGCTGGCGGTATCGCCGCGAATCCCCGGGTCGGTTTCCACGATTTCCAATTCGACAAAATTCGGTGGCACGATTTCTATGGGTTCGTTGTTCCACAACGTCACGGTACACATAGCTTGTTCTTTTAACCACTGGGCCGTATCACCCACTACGTCTTTATTCGCAGCGACCTGCTCAAACGTGTCCGGATGCATGAAATGCCAGTGATCGCCATCGTTGTACAAATACTGCATTTCGGTGTCCATGACATCGGCAGATTCCATCGACTCACCGGACTTAAAGGTTTTTTCCACTACACGCCGTGTTTGCAGGTTGCGCATCTTTACGCGCGCAAACGCCTGGCCTTTGCCAGGCTTGACAAAATCCACGTCAACGATGCTCCAGGGCGCACCGTCTATCATTAATTTCATGCCGGATCTTAAATCATTGGTGGTATATATAGCCATTTTGCCCTCAATTTGGGAATATAAACTTGAGTTGGGGATATTATGCGCGCACATTCAAGGACAATCCCTAAACCATTCATTTATCTCAATCCTTAGAAAAAAGCCTTGACGGCACGGGGTTTAAAAAGACGCTTATGATACAGTCTTCTTTGCCATATTGGCAGGGTGATTTATGGAAAAAACCGCTGGCGGACGCCATTAAAGACCCTCGCGAACTATTCAACATACTGCAATTACCGCACGAATATTTAGCCGCGGCGCTGGAAGTCACCAAGGTTTTCCCCCTGCGGGTTACCCGTAGCTTCGTCGCCCGCATGCAGCCCGGCAATATCAACGACCCGTTGCTTTTACAGGTGTTGCCGCTGCATGTGGAAAAAGAGTTAACACCGGGATACAGTACCGACCCGGTTGGCGATCTAATGGCCAGTAAACAACCGGGAGTGCTGCACAAATATCACGGCAGAGTGTTACTGGTCACCACCGGTGCTTGCGCGGTGCACTGTCGGTATTGTTTTCGCCGTCATTTTCCGTATTCCCAGGCCAACCCCGCCGCCGACCACTGGCAAACCGCCCTGCAATACATCGCTGAAGACCCATCCATCAATGAAGTGATCTTGTCCGGTGGTGATCCCCTGTCGCTCAGCGATCAAAAACTGCTGAGCCTGGCCTCACAGCTTGGTAAAATTCAGCATATCCGCTCGCTGCGTATCCACAGCCGTTTACCGGTGGTATTGCCGCAGCGCATCAGCGATGCGCTGATCGATCCATTAACCGCCTCGGGTTTGCAAATTATTATGGTCATCCATTCAAACCACGCCAATGAAATCGATGCCGATGTGGTGAGCGCTTTGCGAAAACTTCGCCAATACGACATCCCCGTGTTGAACCAGGCCGTGTTGCTGCGGCAAGTAAATGATAACGCGAATGCGCTGGCCAAGCTGAGTAAAACTCTGTTCACTCACGGTGTCATGCCATATTATTTGCATACTTTGGATAAAGTTCAGGGCGCCGCACATTTTGCGGTGGACAGCCAACGCATGCACACCGTGTATACAGAGCTCTGCCGGCAACTACCGGGGTATCTAGTGCCTAAACTGGTAACAGAACACGCCGGCGCGGATTTTAAAACCCCGGTTTTCAATCCCCGGAGCCCTGGAGCGGAATAAATTGGTCAGCTTGTCCCGAATTAGCTATTGAAGGCAATTACTGTCATACTTTTAAGTGATTGGTTTTAGTCAAGTTTAGAGCAAATTGGTCGATGGACTTATAGAAATACTCAAAAAACAACTAAACTAACAATCAAATTAAAGCTCAATTGAAAAAATACCGAAATATCGAATAGTTGGAAAAAATTGTTGGCGTATTACTTTTTAAAACACTTTTTAAATCATTTTTAAAACAACGTTTACCACGATCAATGCACTGGAGCGTCCGTGTCTAAAGCCAGACCCAAAGGATTATTGGGCATACCATCTCTGCACCGTCCCGAAAAAGGTGCGTTCGATACCCGTCCGAAACACGTCGATATATGGCTAGGGGAATTGCCGCTGGGCGATACCGGCGAATGCGGCCGGTTGATTTTCAATACCTTGAAAGAAGTCAACCAGTTGGATATATCCAAAAAAGAACGCTTGTACCTGTTACACGCGCTGACCGATCCCTCGTTGAATATATTGCGGGTGTTAAAACGCCACTATGTGGAGCACACCTTACCCTTATCCGCAAAAAATAAATCCATTGCCCAGCTGTCCATCGCGCTAGCGGCGGAAATTGCCGTGGGTTACAAAATACTCGTTGAACAGAGCTGGACATCCAAACTATCGGTTTTTTCCCGCCGCCGCGTTGCCGAAGCCATTCATCTGGCGATATTTTATCTCAGCCAGATGTTATTGACCGCATATCAGATCTACATCGAACACCCCACCAACACCTGGATGCATATTCATCAGTTGTTTCTGTTTGCGGAAGAAAACAACCTTCACAGACTGATTATCAAACACCACCAAGCGGACGACGCATTGCCCAGTTGCAGTATTCGTGATTTGTATAAACGAATCGTGTTGTTGGGCCTGATCAGCCCATACCGCCTGCGGCAAAAAATTATGGAGCAACTGTATGATTCGTTGCAGGAGTGGTCCCGCTACTGCCGAATTTTGCCGCCGGAGCAGTTTGAAGAAGACAACCATCAGTTCAAGATTCGCCTTAACAGCGATCAGACCCCAGGATTTTTCTCGGAAACGGACACCACCAACCGGGTTCATACCCGGGTAATCGATACCAGCGCATTAGTGCATATGCTAAGCGAAAAAATCATGCAGCCCGGAGTGATCGACGGTGCTCACAGCATTGATGGCTTAACGGAGGATGTGTTACGGCTGGTTGTGTTAACCTGGAGCGGCCGTTCAAAACGGGTATTTTCACGCAACCGAGCCAACAACACCTTAACGATTACCTTGGGATTAAGCGCCAGCCATCAGCTGATCAGCGAGTTGTTGCGGATCAATCCGGAATTGCAACTTAGTGGATTTTGCGCCTCAGCGACCCGGGCCGTTTTTGATCCGGACATCAGCGAAGAACACTTGTCCCAATTGGTGGCCCCTGAAATGGATGTACCGGCCGAATTCGACCGCCCACTGGTGCTCAGCAGCCTTACCGCCAAGGAAATGACTGCCGACGTATGGGATCCGGACCAAGCCAGTAAAAACATAGGTTATGATTACAATCTACGTTTGTGGTACGAACAAAAAGAAAAAGAACGCAGCCTGGAGGCCTATATTGCCGAACCCTATAACTGCAGCAATGTGAACGAAAGCGCCGGCGGCTATTGCCTGGTAGGACAAATGGAGTCGGCGGACACCACCGCCAAAGTGCAAATCGGTGAAATCGTGGGCATCCGCGATACCGTCAACGCTGACGGCAACAGTGTTGAGATCGGCGTTGTACGCCGCATCAAAAACGCAGACAATGGCCTGGAAATTGGCGTACAAAAACTGGCACCTTGTGCCGAAGTGGTGGGCGTATGCAAATACAATTTAAACCAAAGTCGGGAAAAATACACCCGAGCCATTGTACTGCCGGCATTGAAATCAATAAACCGGCCGGTTACGCTGTTGACTCACACAATACACAAAATCAACGACCAATTGATTATAAACAAATACGGTTATTGCACACACGTTAAGCTGGTAAAGTTACTTGAATGTACCGGTGTTTATTGCCAGTTTGAATTCGCCATTATAAAAATATTGGGTTTTGAGGGCGAAAAAAGCACCGAAGGTAAAACCGCGGAAGAACTGGATTCGATGTGGACTTTATTATGATGATCATTACTGCATCTTTAATTATTGTTTGTACTCGCATCGCGAAAACTATTGTCGCCTTGCAA
>JAJDNG010000087.1 GCA_022340845.1 Gammaproteobacteria bacterium
CATGGGTCAATTCGTTAAAGATTTTGTAAGAGAATCGGGTGCCGGGGGATACATTTTATCAGTAAAGTGGAGGAAGTCGCCGTATCGAGCGAAACCAAGCGATACCAAGCGATACTATGGTCAGAAGGAGATGGCGTAAACCTTGGACCCATTCAAGTAGTAGAAAATATCATTTGGTTCAAGCGGAATCAGAGCAAGGTGCCATGTATGACGTAATTGCGGAAACCGGCTTATCAACAATGCATTAATCTGTGAGCAGTATCAGGGTTGAGCTTTAGTTAGAGATGGTTTCTTACCTGCTGTGTGTGATACGTGGAGTAGTATTTATAGATATCGCAATTCTTAACTGCGAACCTTAATCCGGTGGACATCACCAATTTATTAATGGTGCGAGATTGAGTTAAATTCTGCATATATCGTTTTTGAATTCATGCGCAGCGGCAAAGTTTGGCAGGGGTGATGTTATTTCCAACATTAAACGCGTAGCTATAATTTATCTTTGATTTTATTTGAACTGATCCAGGCACAGCTGAGCATGCTTGCTTTCAAGTTCTTGTTTTATGTCCGATACGTTTTGTTGCAGGAAATCTGGTTTATTATTCGTATTTTTTCCCTCAAACCCAAAATAGGCATTAAGGCGATCGCAAGCGGCGGGAATCAGGAAAGGTTGCTCATTGAGAATATCAAGAAAAAGCTTTTTATTGCTTCCATAAATTGGCATTAGATCGCCGGCGAGGTACTCCAGAAACGCAGCATTGTTGTTGACCTCTGAAATAAACGCTAAAAATAGCAGAACTTTTAAATGTTTCTCGCTAAATTTTTTAGATGGTAAATCCGGTTTTGAATACGCAATATAAATTTCTTCCATTGCCTTGAATTCTTTTAGGGAATCCGGCTGTTTTACACCTTCGGAATCAACGTATGTATATTTGTCATTGTTGATCTTTAGCAGGTTGGACAAGATAGTATGAAAGTTGTCAATTTCGGGATCGGTTTTCGTGTTTTGCGCGCACGCAACCACGGTAACGGAAAAAAAAATTAAAATGGCGAAAAATCGTGTAATAATCATTTTGAGTCTGTTATAACGACTTTAACATTGTGGCTGTTTTTAGGCGATATCGCGTTATATAGTTTCAGCATTTCATTTTCCGCAATCACTATACAACCATCGGACCAATTCTCAAATGGATTTTTTCCCATATGAATAAATATACCTGAATAACCTTTAACATCGGGTATATATACTGCTTCCCTAGGGTTGCCCAATGAATTTTTCTTATGAGACATTGTTGTTGCCGAACACTTTTCGTACGTACCTGCTGGAATTTTTCTGTTGGTGTCCCAGTAACAGGTGGTGTTTACTTTCGTTTGTCCGCTTGTAAAAGATAGCGTCCCAGTAGCTAAACCACGGCTTACATTGATTGTATAGTTCATCTCACTTATTCCTTAATAATTCTGACGTCTTCTACTGACAATAACCGTATAGTTTAAGGTCGCCATGCCGCGAAATCTGTGACTACTCCTCGCCAACGACGAGTATCCACCCGAATTTAACAAAATTCAGCAACTTTAAGTGTGAATATTCACACTTAATTACCTATTAGTCCGGTGTATGTGGTTTAATAGTGTTGGAAAAACAGGGGCATCCGAAAGAAACAAAGAAGACAAGGTACGCCCAGCTAATTGCTATATACATGAAAATTTACTTTGTGTAATCACTTTGTGTAATCACTTTGTCAAGCGGTAAGTCCTGTGGGATATTTCAGACAGGGGAGTTTAGGATGCCCCGAGCGCGCTGTAAGCTGATTTCACTGGAAGCTACGTTTTACTGTTATGGTGTTAGCCGTCGCGTGTGCCGCACTTTACTTTGTGGTGACGTCAGTTTTGCATTCACAACACCCTCAGCTTTTCTAAATCCAAACTGGTAGAGAATCGGTATCCTCCTTTTTTAAGGAACCTGCTTTTGGAACTCTCTGTCCAAAGTGGAATAATCTGGATCACTTCAAATTAGGGTTTTCTATCCCCTTAATTTTCAGTTAAACTCTGCGCTGTTGCCCACTCAAGCGGGTGTAGTTCAATGGTAGAACTGCAGCTTCCCAAGCTGCTAACGTGGGTTCGATTCCCATCACCCGCTCCATTCACATCAATCTTAGAACTGCATCGGCATGACTTGATCGTTTATTGTCAGTTGGCTGTCCTTTAATACAGCATTGACAGAGGCGGTGTCGCCTTCGACAGTAAGCAGCCCTTGTTGTTGATACGCTTCCAGCTGTGGCGCCAGCGGTGTCATTAGCAATAATGCCAAAGGTGATTGTGCCTTGAGGTTGCCGGATACGTATTGCATCAGTTGGGCGGGGGTTTCGAGGCTGGCGACGGTTTGGTGTTGCGCAAATCCTGTGATATTCACATTCATATCCATGTTGACGGGGCCTTGTGCCGTGTCGATGACTAAGGCTTGAATCATGACAGGGTTGGCGCGCAGCAATTGATCAAATGACTCAGAATTTTGCGTGCCGAACTGTTGCGCAATTTGCTGTTGTTCTTCGGGGGTGCCGGTTTCAAGCTGACGTTGCATGTCTTGTAAGGCATGGATGAGATTTGCGGCGGCGGTGGCGTCGATGTTGTTGATGTTGATTTGGTAATCCATGGAATTTACGGCTAGCGGGAATCCTTCAGGCGATACGATTTCCTTGATAACAAACTTCATGAGGTATTCCAGTGTTTGTGTTTGGTCCACGGCATTGGCTTCGGCTTTTATGTCGTTGATAACGAACTCGCCCATGGGGGTTTGTGTATTGATGTTGGCGATTGTGAGATCGCTTTTGCCTACCCATAATCCGGTGCTGGTTTTGTTTTGATTCATGTGGGTTTCAAATCCTGCCAGTTGCGTGGCATTGCCGGCGGAGTTGATGACCAACGATTGAAATTGTGCTGTGCCGGTGACTTGTTCACCATTTTCACTGACGTTGAAGCTACCGTCCAGGCCGCTGAATTTAAGGGAATTTTGATTGGGTTCCTGATTTTCCATGATTTCGGCGGGGTTGATGGTGAGGGTGAGGTGGTAGTTTCCGTTGTAGTCGACAACCGTTTCCAATAGACCCGGCGGTTGGTTGTTAAACGCGGTGTTGATTTTTTCCTGTATTTCCGTGGAGAAGTTATCATCGGCTAAGGTACTTTTTATGTAAGCTGCCGCCAGGCCGCTGCTACCGTCGGTTTTAGTGTAAAACGGCAATGTGGATATTTCATGTTTGATTTTGATAGGCGAATCCTGCGTTTGCCCATAGGGTTGAAACGCGGTGTAAGCCGTGGCGCCGGTTAATGATGACTGGTAGGTAATGTCTTTCAGTTCAATGTTGGCTTCTTTGGCGATATTGGTCGTCACCGTGGAGAAATTATCTTCCATTATCTTGCTGGTGACTATGGGTGAGATACCGAAAAATCCAACGATTGCCACCATGGCAACTGCTCCGATTACCATTGTTTTTTTCATAAAATGCCGCCTAATGTGAGTGGGTGATAGGTTTGGGCAAGCGTTCGCCCATTAGTGAAATTTTCTCGTTAGTGAAATTCGAGCCTACATCGTTTGGCTTGCCTATCGATTCGTCTTTTTACCACGAGATGGCGTGATATTTAAGGTAAATATTACCAAATCAGGAAGATGAAACTGATTCGGGCACTTTTACTGACGTGAGAGGCCAAATTATGTGAGTAGCAAAAGTATAGAGCCAAGTTTATATTACGTACTATTCAAAACGGGGGTAACCTCAGGTCCGCGGCCATTAAGCTGATATTGAACCCGTCACCTGTTAGCGGGTTTGTGGTGAAAAGGCAAACCGAATTAATGGCCCGAATTGTAGTTCTTTAGGATTTCATCAGGATTCAAGGCGCGGTCATACAGCGCAACCAAATAAATTTCACCCAGCCAAAACCGGGGTGAGCCATCGGTGATGTTTATTTCATTCGTCAGAATCAATTCGTAAGCCTCGAAGCTGAGGTCGCCGGTAAATTGGGTGGCTGATTGGGATACGAGTTGGCCATTTAGATAAATCGTGGCGGTTTGGGATGAGACATCCCAGGTAAATACCACGTGAGTGGGCTCCGTGGTTACTGTATCTATTTCAGTTTTGTATTCCGGTGTGCCGTTGACCGAATTCGTGGTGGTATTAAGGCGAACAACGTATTGGCTGTCACTTTGGCCCAGCATAAAGTTTCGGTAGCTGTGATCCTGGGATAGCGTAATTACGCGCGCTGGACCACTTTGGGCGGTGTTGGTGGGTTTGATCCAGGCTTCCGCCGTAATGGCATTGGCGCGAGCAAGAGCATTGTTGACTTTGTCTGCGTTGACATACGAACGAATTTCAGTGTTTGAGTCGATGCTCAATCCGTCGCTAATCCAATGGGTCGCCGACGAATCGTCAATTCTCAGGTTCAGTGCCGGCGCTACGCCGCTGACATCATATATCGTTTCGCCCATGCCTTCGTTAAATGTATACAAGGCAATGAGATTGGGGTTGGTTTGCTGCGCTGATTTTTCCTGCGTGGCGTCGATATTTTCTACGGCAGAGTTGCAGGCAACCAACAACAAAGTAGAAAACGCCCCGTAATAGACAGTACGGACTAATGAAAGCATTTGAGTAATACCGAATTCGAAATGGATTGAATATTTTTTAAATTTATCTTGCGATTGATTTTAACATAATAATATCGCTATTAGCGCCTCCTGGGTGAGGGTGCTTTCGGAACACATTCTAAAAATGAAATGCTCTAATATTCCGTTTTCAACAACTTTAGTTGTCGTCTACACCCCATTTCTGCAACATCTTATGGGTGAAGTTGGTCACGTGTTGGTATAACAATTCGCTGTCATGGATGCAATTTTGCACACCGGCGAGAAATTCCTGGCAGTCGGCATCGGTCAGGCGCTGGTTGATGTCACCCAGTTGTGCAAAGACGCGTTCAGTCTGTTCCTCGGACCATTGTTGTTCATGGGCCACGAAGCGGAAACCGTCGGTGGCCAGGTTCATGGATATTTCCTGTTTGTAAATCATGTGGTCACCCATTACATAGTGTTTTGTGGATGTTGAATAGCTCATTGTCAGACGCCTCGCTAGCCGGTGTTTATTTTCACTATATCGACTGGGCGAGCTGACTTTTTACCACGTGAGGCATCTATAGTTAAGGTGAATATTACCAAAATGCCGAATGTCTAATGATATCAACCGCTTGGCAAGGCGTTCCGGCTTGGGTGGATTTATTTGAATGGGGGCTATTTGGATTTTACGGTTAAGGTGTCCAGTCGCAACCGATGACGCTCATCGAACAAGCGGTGCGTGGCAAGGGTGACGGCGGTGATAATGCCAAATCCGGTACCGGACGCGATGAGAAACATGATCAGGATTTGGTATTTCACCGCTTCTACCGGTGGGCTGCCGGCGATGATCTGCCCGGTCATCATGCCGGGCAGGTTGACCAGGCCGGCGGTGGTCATGGCGTTGATGATGTGGATCATGCCGGCGCGAATGCTTTGTTTGCGGATGTCCAGAAAAGCTTCATTGCGGGTTGCGCCTAACATCAACCGTTGTTCGATTATGTCGCGTTGTTGCCAGGCGCCGTGGGTCAAGCGGTCCAGGCTGAGGGACACGCCGTTCATGGTGTTGCCTAACAGCATGCCTAACAAAGGAATGGCGTATTGGGGGGAATACCAGGGTTCGCTGCCGATAATGACCCATAGCGCAAACAGCGTAATGGAAAACGAGGAGATAAACATGGAAACGCTGCCCAGGCCAATGCTCCACCAGCCGCTAAAACGCCGTTGCTGGCGGGCCAGCACTTCACGGCTGGCCACCGCCAACATGATTGTCGCTATGCCTGCAATGAAATAGAGATTGACTGTGTCGAATAATAGTTTTAACACCAGGCCGATGAGTAGTAATTGTACTGTGGTGCGTATGGCGGCAATAAATAACGATTGGGTGATACCCAATTGCAGGCGCAAGCTGGTGAGCCCCAGTAACAACACCAGTACGGCGGCAATGGCAAGATCCCAGGGAGTGATCGGTATCATAGTGAGTGACTCCCTGTTTCGCGCAATTGATTGTCTTTGATGGCCAGGTGACGTCGAGCGATGCGCGTCGCTTGCTCGGGGTCATGAGTGACCCAGAGAATGGGGCAGTGTTGTGCGGCCTGGTATTCGGCGATTAATTGCTCCACGCGTTGGGTGTTTTCCGCATCCAGACTGGCGGTGGGTTCGTCCAGGAGCAAAACCTGCGGCTGGTTTTGCAGCAACCTCAGCAGGGCCAGGCGCTGTTGCTCTCCGGTGGACAGGCGGCTTACGGTCCAGCGCATCACATCGGTGTCAAACCCCAAGTTGGCGAGCCAGGGTTGTTCGTGGTTATCGAAGTGTTCGCCTACGGTGTCAAACCACCAAACATTTTTTGCCGGCAATAATCCCACAAATCGCCGCCACTGAGGGGCCGGCATGCCGCTGCAGGTTTGATCATCGATGGCGCAGTCGCCTTGATGGGGGTCCAGGTCGGCAATGGCCCGTAACAGTAAGCTCTTGCCTGCGCCCGAGGGGCCGGTGAGGCTGACACTTTGTTCGGATTCGATACGTAAGCTAAACGGGCCGCGTTGTTGGAAGCGTAATTTATGAATGGATAGCGTGGCCAATGGTTTGTCTGGTAGCCATGTTGTGGGGTGGTTTAACGCAGGGCAGCGATGGGATCAGTACTGTACATACAAATTGATACCGAAATGGCTGGCGTTGACTCTACGCCCGCCGTCCAGGAACACATTTTCATTTTCAATATCGTAAAACATATTCACATATCGAAATCCAAGATATATAAACGGCGCGACCTTGTAACCGTACTCGACGCTGTAACCCAAGGAGTCTTTAAAGTTGATATCCGGATTGTCGAAGTCACCGCCGTGCAGCACGATGTTGGTATGGTAAATCAAACCCAGTCCAAAACGATGGTCTCGATAACAATAAGCCGGCACCAGTTCGACAGGATAGCGATCCATGTAAACCGTTCCGGTATCAGTGGGTGAGCGGTCCAGTTGATAACCGGCAGTGAGACGGGTTTCAAAGGCGCTGCTGGGTTTGTACAGCATGCCTAAATAAAAATGCATGCCGCCGCCGGCTTCCACATCGCCTTTATCGACGCCGTCTACCACCAGTTCACCGACATCGTCACCACCGCTTTTGGATTCGAAGCCCGCCAAAATTGAGAATTTTTTGGCTTTGTCTTCCGCCAAAACCGGTAAACTGATCATCCATACGGCACAAGCCAATAAAAGCCATAATGCGGTTGGCGGAGGATATTTGATTGTCATGCTGGTTCCTGTTGTCACTGGTCTCAGTTTTATTCTTGTCCATGCTTGTAAATACCGCATTTTACACCCAAATTAGCGGGATGCGAGCGGTCACTATTTTAACGGTTTATTGATCCTGCGCCTACTGGACTCAGACATTTAACATGTTCAATTTCACAGTACAACCGCCATTGTCTTTGTATGTGCACTTTCCCTGGTGTGTGCGCAAGTGCCCGTATTGCGACTTCAACTCCCATGAGGTCAAAGAAACGCTGGCCGAAGATCACTATATCCAGGCATTGATCAAAGATCTGGAGCAGGATTTGCCCAGAATCTGGGGGCGGCGAGTGGTGAGTGTGTTTTTTGGGGGCGGTACCCCCAGTCTGTTCTCGCCCGAAGCCATCGAACGCTTGATGTCCGCCGTGCGTGCCCGGGTGAGCTTGCATCCCGAGGCGGAAATAACGTTGGAAGCCAATCCCGGTACGGTGGATTATGAAAAATTCGCCGAATTTCGCAGTGCGGGCGTGAACCGTTTGTCTATCGGCGTGCAAAGTTTCCATGACGATCACTTACAAGCCTTAGGGCGTATCCATGGCCGTAAAGAGAGCATCAAAGCGGTGGAAACGGCCCACGACGCGGGATTTGCGAACATCAACGTGGATTTGATGTTCGGGTTGCCGGCACAGTCGCCGCAGCAGTCGCGGCAGGATGTGGCCACGGCCGTGGCGCTGGAGCCCTCGCATATCTCTTTTTACCAGCTCACCATAGAGCCCAATACCTGGTTCCATAAGCATCCCCCGGTGCTGCCCGAGGATGAGCGTCTCTGGCAGATGCACACCGATGGTCAACATTATTTGGCGGAACACGGCTTCAACCAATATGAAGTTTCGGCTTATGCCAAAGCCGACCAGCGCAGTGTGCACAATATGAATTATTGGCAATTTGGTGACTATGTGGGCATAGGCGCGGGCGCGCACGGCAAGTTAACCGATGTCAACGGGCAGCGCATATACCGTTTGAGCAAATTGAAGCAACCCAAGGACTATCAGCGGCACGCCGGCACTGATAAAGGCATTTTGTCGCAGAGTGTATTAAGCCGCAAAGACGTCGCCCTGGAATTTATGATGAACGCCTTGCGGCTTAACGAGGGATTTGCATCGCCTTTGTTTTATGAGCGTACCGGCCAGCCCCTGAGTATTGTCGAGGCGCCGTTGCGTCGGGCGCAGGAACAAGAACTGCTGGAATGGACGACAGAACATATTAAGCCTAGCGAAAAAGGCCGGCGTTATTTAAACGAGTTATTAGAATTGTTCTTACCGGATTGATACCCAGTCAGTAAGCGCTGGGGATGGAAACCCTTCACCGCTTCGCGCAGCTCATTTTCTGCGTGTTTGTCGGTGGCGTCGTGATCCGAGTAGCGGATCGCATTATATAACCGGGTAATGGTGGCCACCGGTGTGGACAATTCTGGTTGCTGACGGATCACGCGTTGGGCGAAATGTGCCGCGCCTTCACTGTGGGATTTGCGCACTCCGATACTCTCCAGTTTACGGCAAAAGCGTTGATAGGCTTTTTGCACCGGATCACTGGATTGGCGATGGCGGTACAGCAGATGAAACGCCACCAGCATGACCAGGATGGATAAGCCACTGAATAACGCAATGGCCAGGCCTTGCCAGCCAAACTGCTCCAACCCCAACCAACTCATAAACGAATTCTGCTTTTTATTGTTGTAGCCGATAACCCACATGTTCCAGAAATGGTTCACATTGTCCCAGCTTAATTTGATGTTGTGCCAGGTCGAGGCCAACCACGTCAGATCGACGGTGGTGGTGGCCACCGAAGGGCGAAAACGCTGCAAATGCTCCTGGTATTGCACGTGCTCGGGCGGAATGACTGCGGTCGGGTCAACCCGTGTCCAGCCCTTGCCGGCGATCCAGACTTCCGACCAGGCGTGGGCGTCGGATTGGCGCACGATGAGATAATCGCCCAAGGTATTAAACTCGCCGCCTTGATAACCGGTAACCACGCGCGCAGGGATGCCGGCGGCGCGCATTAAAAAGGTAAATGCCGAGGCGTAGTGTTCGCAAAATCCCTGCCGCGTTTCGAATAAAAACTCATCAATAGGGTCATCGCGCAACAACGGGGGTTGTTTGGTATAAAAAAACGGTTGTTGGCGAAAGTAATTCAAAATAGCCGCGACAATCTTCTCGTCCCGGTCTTGCTGGTTGGCGATGCTGGTGATCAGTTGCAGGATCAATTCCTGCGCTTTAATGCCGATGTTGGAAGGCAGTTGCAAATACACATGCCGATTGGACAAGCGTTGCGGTTGCAGGTCGTAGTCCAAATACGAGCGCATCTCATAGTGGACCAGTTTTTTCACCGGCTGTCTGGACAATAATTCAAATGCATCATTGAATTTACCGTTTGCCGGTAGCACCGCGGGCATTTCCAGCGCAAACAGCCAGCGTTGGTTGTGTGGCTCCAGCGTGACACTGTAGGCAACCGGCGTGTCGCGCCCGACAATGTCTTGCTTGTTTAGTGTGCCGTATGCCCCGGAGTCGGAGTGTTTGGTGTCTGCTGTGGTATTGTCGATCGTGTCCGGGATTTCAATGGTTGTATCGTGTCGCCAGGTTTTACCATCGAAATGACTGAACACCGGACCACGCCAATACAATTGTGAGGGCCGTGGCAGTGGCGAGTTAAATTGCACCCGAAACGCCACGGCGTCATCATCGCTTAAACGGCTGATCTGGCCGGGAGACATCTGGTCGCTCAAGCCGGTCTTGCCGGCGAAGGCGTCATCCGGCAGCCCCCACAGGGGTGTGGGCAGGCGTGGAAATAACACAAACAGTAGCGCCGCCATGGGGATGGCCAGCACTAGCATGCTGCCGGCAAGGCGCACATTGGCCATGTCGTTCCAGGCGGATGCCAGGCGGTTGGAGGCGATCAGGGCGGTGGTTAACACGATGATGGTGCCGAACATATACACCGCGATCAACATGGTTTGACTGTAGAGGAAACCGGTGATGACCACAAAATACCCCAGGCTCACGGCGACGATAAAGTCGCGCTGTTTTTTCATTTCCAGCAGCTTAAGGCATAACATAATCAGCAGCAGCGATACTCCCGCGTCGCGGCCAAATATGGTGTGGTGTAACGTACCCACGCCGGCGAACGCGGCAAACGCCAGCACGATGCGCAACCAGCGCGGCGGCAGCGCCGTGGTTTTTAAGTCGTATAACAGTCGCCACAACAATAACACGCTGCAACACACCATGATGGCGAACTTCTGGTAGGCAAAATGTGGCAACACCACCATGGCCAATCCGGCAAACAACCACAAGTTGGCCGCCGGGGCGCTGTCTAATTTGTGGTGTAACCTGTCTTGCCACTGTTCGCGTAGCTTTCTGGGTGGCGTTTTTAGCGGACTAGTTCGCACATCGTATCGTGAATTGTGTGCCGGAGTATTCATGGAATGTGGCTATGCTGAAGTTAATCGATTAAAGCCAGGGTGCGCAGGCAATTGTGCTTATGGGCATCGCCGTGCGCCGGTGCATGCTGGGTTTGCGGTGTCCACAGCCCATAGCATATGCCGGTTTGTTCGGCATCGATGACCCAGCGCGTCAATTGTGCAATACGGGCTTCTTTGTCCAGGTGTTCCAGGGAACGCCAGTCCAGCCACAACTCGTCACTGCGGTCACCGCCGAACTGTTTGGTGTGCAAGCCCTGGTCTTTGGCAAGGGTTTTCCAGTGAATATGGCGCAAAGAGTCGCCCTGGTGGTAACCGCGCAGACCCGCGAAGTCATCCGAACCTCGGCCTTTGTCGCCGGTTTGTTTTGGCTGGTATAACGCCTCCTGCGGCAAGCCAGATTGTTTGGCGGGCTTGGCATAAACAAGGTACGTAGTGTCAAATCGCACCGGTGACCAGGTGCGGAACAAGCCCAGCGGAAACGTGCTGCATAAGGTGAATTGTTCCAACACATGTAAGCCACGTCTTTTGCTCGCTAGCGGCAACTCCACTTGCGTCCAGCTATTGGCCGGCACGTCACAGGCTACCGGTGACTCCCCTTGAAAATACAATTGCACGCTGAAGCGGGCCCCGTGGCCGCCGTTGTCCAGCAACACCGGCACCAGCAAGCGTTCACCGGCAAACACCGGCGCTATGGTTCGGGTTGATACTTGTAAATGTAATAAGTTGCGATAAGTGTATAGAATGGAGATGACATTCAGGCCGGCCAGCAAAAACGTTAGCATGAATCCCAGGCTGTTGTTGTAATTGATGGCGCCCATCAACATCACCAGCAATAACCCGCCGAAAAACACGCCGGCGCCCGTGGGCAGGATATACACCCGTCTCTGGGTCAATAACAGCGGCGCTTTTTCCGCGGTCTGCGCTTTGAAAAATCGCGCCAGGTTGAATTTGTCTATGGATTTAGTAAACCGCATGACGGGGTATTGCTGCGCGCTGGCATTAAGGAATGGGGATGTCCAACAATTGCTTGGCGATATCGTTATGACTCATGGTGTGCGTATCGGTGGTCAATTTCAAGCGGTGAGACACGACGAACGGCAGCACGGTTTGCACATCTTCCGGAAGCACGTGGTTTCTACCCAGCATTAACGCCCAGGCTTTGGCGCAATGCAACAACGCCAACCCCGCCCGGGGGGACAAGCCGGAGACATAATCCGGGCTCTTGCGGGTGTGTTCCAAAATGGCTTGCAGATAATCCAGCAACGCCTCGGATGTGTGTACCTGGTCGACGACACCTTGAATTTCCAGCAACTGTTCGATATCCAGGCAGGGCTCGATTTTCTCCAGCAAATCCCGGCGGTCTTCGCCGGTCAGTAAGGCACGTTCGGCGGTTTTGTCGGGATAACCGAGCTCTATGCGCATTAAAAACCGGTCCAGTTGCGATTCGGGCAACGGAAACGTGCCCACCTGGTAAGTGGGATTTTGCGTGCCGATGACGAAAAACGGTTTGGGCAACGGCCGGGTTTCCCCCTCGATACTCACCTGATGTTCTTCCATGGCTTCCAGTAACGCGCTTTGGGCCTTGGGGGTGGCGCGATTGATCTCATCGGCCAGAATCACCTGCGAGAACACCGGCCCGGGGTGAAATTGAAATGCGCCGGCGGTGCGGTCGAAAATGGATACTCCCAGAATGTCCGCTGGCAGTAAATCGCTGGTGAATTGGATACGGGAATAGTCCAACCCGAGGATTTTAGCCATCACATGGGCCAAGGTGGTTTTGCCCACGCCGGGCAAGTCCTCAATCAACAAATGACCGCGCGCCAGCAAACAGGCTAACGCCAGGCTTAATTGGCGTTTTTTCCCCAGAATAATGGTGCCGGCTTGGTTGACCACCGAATCGGTGAGTGTTTTGACAGAACCTATGGCGGTGTCGGAAGCGAGTGCTGAGGGCATGAATCTGTACTGATGTCTGAGTAATGTTGGTTATCGATTACGGTCATTGTTATAAATACGCTGATTCACAAAGTATTTCCAGTTTAATGATAACTGCTGGAAAGTGTAATCGATACTATCGGCTCACAGCGGGGAAATAATTAGTCCTCTGTGGCGGATTGTTGAGCTGTTTCCCATTGCTGGATAAAGTATTTACATGCCGTTCGGATCATGGCTTCGGTAATGGGGACTTCTTCGCCATGTTCATTAATAATACTGGCACCATGAAAATCCGGGGCGGGTGTATCGCAGGCTGCCGTGCAGGCGGGCTGTTGTGCGGCCCGGCGTCGTACTCGAGGTTGTACATCAGGGCTGGTTTTCACTGCGTCATCTCCCTTTTGCATTGCTAATCATGACCTTAGCAACCATTCGTTTACCGTGAGACTACAATATCTGTCAGTGGCTTATCGCTATTACTGGATAACAACTCCTGGGCAACTCCTCCTTATGGACAACAAAGGCAACATTCAGGCCAAACCGGAACCGGTCGATCCGTCTGCGGTCGAACACAATCCGCGTCGGCGATGGCGCCGCGCGCGCCGAACGCGTAAAATAAGCGACTTTGCTGACATTCAAGGCTTTCTTTGCACAAAGATTTTAAACATGATTTACCAAGACCGATTTGATGTGATTGTGGTAGGCGGAGGCCACGCCGGCACCGAAGCCGCGCTGGCGGCGGCGCGCATGGGCGTGCGCACCTTGTTGCTGACCCACAATATCGAAACCTTGGGGCAAATGTCCTGCAACCCGGCCATAGGCGGGATCGGCAAAGGTCATCTGGTCAAAGAAATTGACGCCCTTGGCGGAATCATGGCACACGCCATAGACCGCGCTGGTATTCAGTTCCGCCGCTTGAACGCCAGCAAAGGACCGGCGGTGCGTGCCACCCGCGCCCAGGCCGACCGGGTGTTATACAAACAAGCCATACGTGGCGTGTTGGAACAACAGCCCAATCTGGTGTTGTTTCAACAAGCGGTGGACGATTTGCTGGTCGACAACGGCCGGGTGGCCGGCGTGGTTACCCAAATGGGGTTGAAGTTTGCCGCGCCCACCGTGGTATTAACCGTGGGCACGTTTTTAGGCGGTCGCATTCACATCGGTTTGGATAATTACGAAGGCGGCCGGGCGGGCGATCCGCCGGCAAATGCCTTAGCGCGGCGCTTGCGCGAGCTGCCGTTCCGCGTTGATCGCCTGAAAACCGGCACCCCACCGCGCATCGACGGCAAAACCATCGATTACAGCGTGATGCAACCGCAGCCCGGAGACGATCCAGTGCCGGTGTTTTCCTTTATGGGTCAGGCCGCACAACATCCGCGGCAGGTTGAGTGCCACATCACCCACACCAATGCGCAAACCCATGACATTATCGCCTCGGGACTGGAGCGTTCCCCCATGTATACGGGTGTCATCGAAGGGGTGGGCCCGCGGTATTGTCCGTCCATCGAGGACAAAATCCATCGCTTCGCCGATAAGAGCTCGCACCAGATTTTTGTGGAGCCGGAAGGTCTGAGTACTTACGAGGTGTATCCCAACGGCATCTCCACCAGTTTGCCGTTCGATATTCAATTCCGTTTCGTGCGTTCCATCAAGGGATTTGAAAACGCCCATATCACCCGGCCGGGTTATGCCATTGAATACGACTATTTTGATCCCCGCGACCTACAGCCTTCGCTGGAAACGCAGCATATGCCGGGATTGTTCTTCGCCGGGCAGATTAACGGCACCACCGGCTACGAAGAGGCCGCCGCTCAAGGGTTGATTGCCGGGCTTAACGCGGCCCGCCAGGTTCAAGACAAACCATCCTGGTCACCGCGACGCGATGAAGCGTATATCGGCGTTTTAATCGATGATTTGATCACCCGCGGTACGGCAGAACCTTATCGCATGTTCACCAGCCGGGCCGAATACCGGTTGTTATTGCGGGAAGACAACGCGGATTTGCGTTTGACTCCTGTGGGCCGGGAGCTGGGATTGGTGGACGATGATCGCTGGCAGGCCTTTGAGCGCAAACGTGCTGCCATAGAAAATGAATCGCAGCGCTTGCACAACACCTGGATTCGTCCGGACACGGTGTCGGAGGAACAAGCGCAACAAGTGTTTGGCACAACGCTATCGCGGGAATACCGTTTGTTTGATTTGTTGCGCCGGCCGGAAGTCAGCTATGCGGGTTTAATGAGCTTGCCCACGGCGGGATCCGCCGTGGACGATCCAGTGGTCGCCGAACAACTGGAAATTCAAGCCAAATACGCCGGATATATCGAACGCCAGCAAGAAGAAATTGAACGCCACCGGCGGTATGAAACCCTGGTGTTGCCGCAGAATCTGGATTATGCCAACGTCAGGGGCCTGTCCAACGAAGTCCGGCAAAAACTTGAGCAACACCGCCCGGCCACGATCGGCCAGGCGTCCCGGGTATCCGGGGTGACACCGGCGGCGATTTCATTGCTGCTGGTGCATTTGAAAAAACAATCGGGGCAAACGCGTCAAAAAGCGTCTTGATTGGGTCACCAATATCTAAATCTTTCATTCAATAAAAACCGGAGGGCGGTATGAAGAAAATTGCAATTGCAGTCATGTTATTAATAGCCAGTGTGTCGGTGTACGCGGGAGACAATGGGCTAATCAGTAAAAAGAGCAAATACAGCGTCACCGAAACCATTGATCGTTTGGAAAAAGCGTTAAAAGAAAAAGGTATCACCATTGCCATGCGTTGGAGCCACAGCGATCGCGCCAACAAAGTGGATATTCCTTTACGGCCGACGGAACTGCTGGTGTTCGGTAATCCCAAACTGGGTTCGAATTTTTTCACCAGCAAACAAACCTCAGGAATTGATTTGCCCATGAAGGCCTTGGCTTATGAAGATGAAAAAGGCCAGGTGTGGCTGACCTATAACGACCCCCAATACATTGCCGACCGCCATGGTATCGATGACCGCAAAGAAGTTGTCGCTAAAATGAGCAAAGCCCTGGATAATTTTTCTTCCGTGGCTACAGGGAATAAATGATTGGGTCTATACTGAATAATTAATAGTAGCGGTGCGCTGAACTCAGTGTCTTTGAATCGGGTGGCTTCGGACAATTTGTCGTCAGAAGCATCGTCTTGTGCAAACCTGTCTGCTGAAAAGACATTGGCCCGGGGCCTGGAAGCCCTGGGCATGGCGTGCCCGGAGGAAATAAAACGCCAGCTCATGGCGTTTATTGAGTTATTGCACAAATGGAATCGCGTTTACAACTTGACGGCGATTCGCGATAAACCAAAAATGGTGACTCTCCACCTGCTGGAAAGTATGGCGGTGGCGCCGTTTTTATGCGGCACAGAAGTATTGGATGTGGGTAGTGGGGCGGGCTTGCCGGGCGTACCGTTAGCATTGTTATTACCTGAGAGACGGTTTGTATTGATCGACAGTAACGCCAAAAAAACCCGATTTTTACACCAAGCCAAAGCGGAACTGGGATTAACAAACCTGACCATTGAAACCGCCCGGGTGGAAGACCTACCGGTCACACAGACATTCGATACAGTTATATCACGCGCATTTACATCGATATCACAATTTATGCTCACGTCGGGGGCGCACTGTAAGCCAAGCGGGGTCATAATCGCGATGAAAGGGGAGTATCCGGTGGCGGAATTACAAGCCATGCCGGGGGCTTACGCTGTAAAAGCGGTATTGAGACTGAGCGTGCCATTTTTAAATGCGCAGCGGCATATCGTTAAAATAGTTCCCCCACCACAAGCTCCAAGCCGATGAAGCACCGGCAGGTTTTTGAATTTGTAGAAATAAGTTGAAATTAGTAAAAGTGCGGTAAACACATTACAATTGCTGAAAGCATAACCAAATAGGTCATAAGTTATGGGAAAAATCGTAGCGATAGCCAACCAAAAAGGTGGTGTGGCGAAAACCACGACCAGTGTCAACCTGGCAGCCTCATTAGTGGCCACCCGGCGCAAAGTGTTGCTGGTGGACATGGATCCGCAAGGCAACGCCACCATGGGCAGTGGGGTGGACAAACAAGGCCTGAATTATTCCAGCTACCATGTGTTAATGGGTGAGGTGGATATCAATAACGCCATCACCTCCACCAACGAAGCCGGTTATGATTTATTACCCGCCAACGCAGACTTAACCGCCGCGGAAGTACAATTACTGGACACCCAGCAACGTGAGCGCAAACTGCGCGAAGCGCTGCAAAAAGTCACCGATCGCTACGATTATATCTTCATCGATTGTCCGCCATCGCTGAACATGTTGACGTTGAATGCCCTGGTCGCGGCACAATCGGTACTGATCCCCATCCAATGTGAATATTACGCCTTGGAAGGATTGACCGCCCTGGTCAACACTATTGAAGAAATCCGCGGTTCACTAAATCCCAATTTAAAAATCGAAGGCTTATTGCGCACCATGTACGATCCGCGTAACCGCCTCTCCGCCGATGTGACCATGCAATTGCAAAAATATTTCGGCGACCGGGTGTACCGCACGGTCATTCCCCGCAATGTACGTCTGGCTGAAGCGCCCAGCTATGGCGTGCCGGCATTGGTTTATGATAAAACATCCCGTGGCGCACAAGCCTACCTGGCATTGGCTGGGGAAATCGTGCGCCGTGAGGAACAGCAACGCGTAGGCGCCAGTGCCGCCACGGTATAGGCACGTGTATTTTACAAAGGCGTTGTAAAGCACTTGTTAATAAAATAAAGAAATTTTTTCATTCCGCTTCATTCATTTACCAGGAATACCATGATTGTGAAAAAACGAGGTCTCGGGCGCGGATTAGACGCCTTGCTCAGTGGTTCCAACTCCGCCTCGCAAGCCGAGGGCAACGCCGAAGAAGGCAGCGCCGGGATATCCAAAGAAAACGAATTACGTCAGTTGCCAGTGGATTTATTGCAGCCCGGCAAATACCAGCCCCGCACCGATATGCACAACGAAAGCCTGCAAGACCTGGCTAATTCCATTCGCGCCCAAGGCATGTTGCAACCTATTGTCGTCAGAGAGGTGGACGGGGGCCGATTTGAGATTATCGCCGGTGAACGCCGCTGGCGCGCGGCGCAACTGGCCGAATTACACGAAATTCCCGCAGTGGTTCGGGACGTGCCGGACGAAGCGGCCATTGCCATGGCCTTGATCGAAAACATCCAACGTGAGAACCTCAATCCCGTCGAAGAAGCCAGAGCCTTGCAGCGGTTGATCGAAGAGTTTGAAATGACTCATCAGCAAGCCTCAGAAGCCATCGGGCGTTCGCGGGCGGCGGTCACCAACTTATTGCGGCTATTATCGTTGGAACCGGACGTGCGCAAGCTGCTGGAAAACGGCGACCTGGAAATGGGCCATGCGCGCGCCATTCTTACCCTGGAAGGCGAACTGCAAAGCAAAGCGGCACGGGACATCGCCGCCAAAGGCTTGTCGGTACGCGAAGCCGAACAGCTGGTGCGCAAGCTGCGCAGCGAAGCGGGCAAGCCGGCGGCAAAATCCAAAGAAGTCGATCCCAATATTATCCGCTTGCAAGACGATATTTCCGAGAAGCTGGGCGCCAAGGTCATCTTCCAGCATGCCACGAACGGCAAAGGCAAAGTCATCGTGCACTACAACAGTCTTGATGAGCTGGATGGCATCCTCGCGCACATAAAATAAAGCGTTAATCTGTCTTGTTATACAAGTACTTATTACAAGAATTTATACAAGAGCTAAGGACGGAATATGTCAGAGCGAATCGACCAACTGACCGACAAAGTGGTCAACACATTTAAAGACAACCTCAACGACACCGCCGGCGCAGCCATGACTTCCCAGGAATGGGACCGCTTGAGAATGCTGGTGAGAGAAGCGCTCACCCAGCACGCTTCCTCAATAGCCGAAGACTTGCGCCTGGTGATGAATAAACTAAAAGGCGATATTGATAAGCCTGAGATTGGTTTGTAAATCAAGGGTAATAGCGCACCTGACTTGACTGCACTGTTCTCTAGCACGCCACTTCGTTTTTATTCGGCGATTTTATTGGCTCGTGCCTATATAGGATAAAGGGCACCGCTGGGGATGTTAGTAAAACTGGCACCGCAGGTCGCGGTGCACAGCTTCAGTTCATCCAGCAAAAGATCAAAAGCTTGTAGTGCCTAATTTTTCCAACGTCATCTCCCGCATGCGAAATTTCTGCAGCTTACCGGTGACGGTCATGGGAAATTGGTCCACGAACCAGATGTGTTTGGGGATTTTGAAGTGGGCAATTTGATCTTTGCAATATGCACGCACTTCGTCTTCGCTAAGATGTTCGCCTTCATGCAGTTGTATCCAGGCCATGATTTCTTCGCCGTAGTATTCGTCGGGGATGCCGAACACGGCAACTTCGGAGATTTTCGGATGGGTGAACAGGAAGTCTTCAATCTCGCGGGGATAGATGTTCTCGCCGCCGCGAATGATCATGTCTTTTAAGCGGCCGGTAATTTTTACATAGCCATCTTTGTCCATAATGCCCAGGTCGCCTGAATGCAGCCAGCCACTTTGATCTATGGTGTTGCGGGTGGCTTCGTTATCGCCGTAATACCCCCGCATGACATGGTAGCCTCGAAAACACACTTCACCCACTTCGCCCAGCGCAACGGTTGCGCCGGTCTCATGATTGATTATTTTTACTTCCTGGTGAGGCAGGTTGTGACCAACGGTTTCAATGCGCCGCTGCAGGGAATCTTCCGGAAGAGTCAGGTGGGTCAACGGCGAGGCTTCGGTCTGGCCGTAGCCGATGAGTATTTCCCGGCAATGCATGTCTTCTATGACACGCTTCATTAAGGCCGGCGGGCAGGGCGCGCCGGCCATGATACCGGTGCGCAAGCTGTTTAAATCAAACTTGTTAAAATCGGGATGTTCCAGCTCGCCGATGAACATGGTGGGCACGCCGTGAATGGCGGTGCATTTTTCTTTTTGCACGGCTTTGAGTATATCACCAGCGGCAAAGTGCTCGCTGGGAATCACCGCGCAGGCGCCCACGCTGAAACACAATAAATTGGACAACACCATGCCAAAACAGTGATAAAAGGGCACCGAGATACACAAACGATCCTGTTCGGTGAAATGCATGGCCCGGGCGGTGAAATAGGCATTGTTTAAAATGTTGTGGTGTGTCAGTACCACCGCTTTGGGAAAACCGGTAGTGCCTGAAGTGTATTGAATATTGATAGGGTCATCCCGGTCCAGGCGCGAGGTAGCGGTATCCAGTTGTTCTTGGGGAATAAACTCCGCTGCCGCTAACACTTCCTGCCAGGTGGTAAATCCGGAATAAGGCCGTAAGGTATGTTCGATTGCGGAAGGTTCGAAGACCACTACGCGGCGCAAATGGGGGTATTCTTTGCTGCTGAGTTCGCTGGGAAAGGCGTCTTTGAGTTCCGGTACGTCCTCCACCAAAATGGCAATATAATCGCTGTCGTGAAATGAGGGGATCAAAAACAAACCCTGGACTTCAGACTTTTTCAGGGCGTACGCGAGTTCCTTGGGGCGGTAAGCGGGGTTGATGTTCACCAGCACCACGCCGATGCGAGCGGTGGCCATTTGAATCAACAGCCATTCAATATTGTTGGTGGACCAGACGCCGATGCGGTCACCTTTGTTGAAGCCCAGGCCCAGTAAGCCCCTGGCAAGCAAGTCGGTTTTGGCGGCGAGTTCCCGGTAGGTTAATGCTGTGTCCTGGGGAACCGATACCACGGCTTGTTGGTGGGGGAATTGTCCCGCTATGGCGGAAAAATGCTCGGGTATGGTGAGGCCGATTAACGGTTCTTCACCGCCGCGGTGGTAATAGCTTTTAGGTTTGTTTTCCATAATACGGTCTATAAAGATTCTCGGCTGTCGGTTGGCACCCCAATCTTCTACGCACTAACCACTAACCACTAACCACTAACCTGCTCCCAATACCGATCCACTCTCGCCTGAATCTCCTTTATCAATTTTTCATCCCGTTGCGGCTCGAATAAATGTTTGAACCGCCCCTGGGTTTGTAAATAGTCTTCCACCGGCTTGCGGGGGTGCGGGATTTTGGTATGCGTGATTTTTCCGTCGCGGTATTCCTTTAACGGCCAGATTCCCGTGCTGACGGCCAGCTTGCCGATGTCGGCGGAGTATTGCGGGTCGTAGTCCCAGCCGGTGGGGCAAGGTGCCAGCGCAATGATCAGGCGCGGACCTTTGAGTTGCTTGGCGGTTTGGATTTTTTTCGCCAGGTCCAGCGGTTCGGCGCCGGCGACGGTGGCTACGTAGGCCGGTTTATTGGCCGCCCAGATGGCGAACAAGTCTTTTTTATAGCCGGGGAACCCATGCGGACCTTTACTGGTGGAGGTGCGGGCGGTGTGGGGTGTGGCTTCGGAATATTGTTGACCGGTATTGCCGTAACCTTCGTTGTCGTAACAGATATAGAGAAAGTCCAGGTTGCGGTCGATGGCACCGGAGGTGGCGGATAAGCCCATGCCGTAGGCCGAGCCGTCGCCGGTCAAAGTCAC
>JAJDNG010000088.1 GCA_022340845.1 Gammaproteobacteria bacterium
ACATGATTCACCTGCGTAGTGTTATGCACAATGATTGTTCAGATTTCCTCAGTAGTGTTATCGCCTATACTACCGCTCCACTTACTACCTAACTAAGCTGCCGGACAACCAAAATGGCTGGATGCATCCCCACTAAGCACTGTTGTAGTGCACGCATGCCCCAAAATAGAATAATCTCATTTCAAATACATCTTTTAGTGTTGCCGTTAAGACGCCCACCAAGCGCATAGATCATTGATTCAACTCATATTTACATTCCCAAACCCGCTATGGCACAAGGGTTGCTAAATCGTAGCACACAGCCACGTGCATCCATTACAACCCACATAACAGCGGCTGACCATTATTACTATTCAAAAAATAACTGGAGTTCACTATGGGAAGGTTTGTATTTACACATTTCATTCACACCAAATCAATACGCACACTAACCACGCTAATACTTTCTGCCACAGCGTTGATTTCCGCTCAGTCGTTAACGGCCGCGGAACTGGAAAAAGAAGATTTAAAGTTTGGCTTTATCAAACTCACCGACATGGCACCGTTGGCCATCGCGTATGAAAAGCGATTTTTCGAGGACGAAGGTTTATACGTCACCCTGGAAGCGCAGGCAAACTGGAAAGTTTTGCTCGACCGGGTGATAGACGGCGAATTGGACGGCGCGCATATGCTGGCCGGTCAGCCGCTGGGAGCGACCATAGGGTTTGGAACCAAAGCACACGTCATCACCGCATTTAGCATGGACTTGAACGGTAACGGCATCACGGTCTCCAACGACATTTGGGAGCAAATGAAAAAGAATATCGAATACAAAGATGGTAAACCCGTGCACCCCATCAGCGCCAAAGCGCTAAAACCGGTGGTTGAGCAGTACAAGAAACAGGGTAAACCTTTTAAAATGGGCATGGTGTTTCCCGTATCCACCCACAACTATGAGTTGCGCTATTGGCTGGCGGCCGGAGGGATACACCCCGGTTACTACGCTCCATTATCAGGTGATATCAGCGGCAATATCAAGGCCGATGCCTTGCTGTCGGTCACACCGCCTCCGCAAATGCCCGCCACGATGGAAGCCGGTACCATATACGGTTACTGCGTCGGCGAACCCTGGAACCAGCAAGCCGTGTTCAAGGGTATAGGCGTTCCCGTGATTACCGATTACGAAATCTGGAAAAACAATCCGGAAAAAGTCTTTGGTGTCAGTAAAGAATGGGCGGACAAAAACCCCAATACTCATATCGCCGTAGTGAAAGCGTTAATCCGTGCCGCCAAGTGGCTGGATGAAGACAACAACAAAAACCGCCCGGAAGCGGTGAAGATTCTCTCACAAAGCTACTATGTCGGGGCGGATTATGAAGTCATCGCCAACAGCATGACCGGAACTTTCGAATACGAAAAAGGCGACAAACGCGAAGTCCCGGATTTCAACGTGTTTTTCCGCTATTACGCCACCTATCCCTATTACAGCGACGCTATCTGGTATTTAACCCAAATGCGACGCTGGGGGCAGATCCCCGAACAAAAACCCGATAACTGGTATGTGGAAACGGCGAAAAAAGTTTATCGTCCCGATATTTACGCCAAGGCCGCCAAGCAACTCATTGCCGAGGGCAAAATGAGCAAAGAGGATTTTCCGGATCTGGATAAAGAGAGCGGTTTTCGCCAGCCACAAACCGAATTCATCGACAACATTACCTACGATGGCCGCAAGCCCAATGAATACCTGGCAAAGTTTAAAATCGGCCTGAAAAACAAAGACACGGTTAAAAAATGAAAGCTGTCATCATGAAAGACAAACTCATTAACTTTTTTGAAATGCTGGGTTTAACCTGGGCTACGCCGGTGGTGAAAATTTCCACCGGCGAAGACCCCAGGGAACAATTATTCGAACTCGGCCGGTTAATCGGCTTGCCACTGTTAGCCATTATGTTTTTTTTGTTTGCCTGGGCCGGTATCGCCAAACAAATTGATACCAGCCTGGGACAATTGCCCGGCCCCGCGCAAGTCTGGGAACAAACCATCAATCTCATTGATGAACATAAGCAGGAACGTGCGAAAGAAGCTGCTTTCTACCAGCGCCAGGAAGCACGCAATCAAAAGAAACTGGAGGAAAACCCTGACGCGGAAGTCAAAATCCGGCCCTACACCGGCAAAGCGACCTTTATCGATCAAATATGGACAAGTCTGATTACGGTGTTTACCGGCTTTTTAATCGGCACCTTCATCGCCATTCCTTTAGGTATCGCCTGTGGACTCAGCGATAAACTCTATACCGCGTTGAGTCCACTGATCCAGATTTTCAAGCCCGTATCGCCGTTGGCCTGGTTGCCTCTGGTGACCATGGTGGTCAGCGCGGTGTATGTAACATCCGATCCCATGTTCGACAAGTCTTTTCTGAACTCGGCCATTACCGTCACGCTGTGCTCGTTGTGGCCGACCGTCATCAATACCGCCGTCGGTGTGTCTTCCATCGACAAGGACTTAATCAACGTGGGGCGCGTCTTGCGGCTCAATTGGTATACTAAAGTGATAAAAATCGCGATACCGTCCGCATTGCCGATGATTTTCACCGGTTTGCGCATATCGCTGGGAATAGGCTGGATGGTGTTAATCGCGGCGGAAATGCTCGCGCAAAATCCCGGCCTGGGCAAATTCGTCTGGGATGAATTCCAAAACGGCAGCTCCAATTCACTAGGCCGCATCATGGTTGCGGTGCTGGTCATCGGCATAATCGGATTTATATTGGATCGCTTGATGCTTACTTTGCAGAAATTTTTCTCCCACGATAAAAACGCCGTGTTGCGATAACTGCTACCTCCTAATCCAAATATGAACCAATGACGGAGAACGAACATGAGCATGAATGACTATCTACAATTATCAAAAGTCACTATCGATTTTCCCACCAAAAATGGCCCGTTTCGCGCGCTTAATCAGGTGGACTTGAAAATCACCGAAGGTGAATTCATTTCCATCATCGGCCACTCCGGCTGCGGTAAATCCACGGTGTTGAATATTGTCGCCGGTTTACACCAGGCTACTGAGGGCGGCGTTATCCTTGATGGCAAGGAAGTCAACGAGCCGGGACCGGACCGCGCGGTTGTCTTCCAGCACCATTCCCTGTTTCCCTGGTTGAGCGTGTATGAAAATGTGGAACTGGCTGTGAAGCAGGTGTTCAAAGGCCAGAAATCCAAACAACAAATACGCGACTGGATATTGCACAACCTGGAACTGGTGCACATGGACCACGCATTGGAAAAGAAACCCAGCGAAATTTCCGGCGGCATGAAACAACGGGTGGGTATTGCCAGAGCACTGGCCATGCAGCCAAAGGTATTACTTATGGACGAGCCGTTCGGCGCGTTGGACGCGTTGACCCGGGCGCATTTGCAGGACTCGGTCATGGAAATTCATGCAACCTTGAAAAACACCGTGATTATGATTACCCACGATGTGGACGAAGCCGTATTATTGTCTGACCGTATTGTCATGATGAGTAATGGACCGTCGGCCACTGTTGGGGACATCCTGGACGTTAATTTGCAACGCCCCCGCGACCGCGTAGTGCTGGCGGACAATGCCGATTACAATCACTGCCGTGCCTCGGTGTTGAAGTTTCTTTATGAACGACAAAAAAGTCCCCAGACCTCATCCGTGTCCGGCGTTGACAGTACGCCAACCACGAAACCCGTCAAATCCAAGAAAGTCGCCTGACGCTTTCTACCGACACTCCCTCATTCTTGCGCCCCGGGTCACGATGCCATCGGTCATCCGATCACATTCGTGACCTCGGGGTCATTTCTAGTGTTAATGACTTATATCAAAGAAACTAATGGCCGCTTGTGGTTTAAATTAAACCAAAGAATGGTCTAAGATTATATTCTCTATCGGGGAGTTTCCTTTGTTTTGGTTAGAATAAGAATACCGGACCTAAATTGAACGCACTGAAACCAAATCTGACCATGATACAGACCTTGCGTCAGACAATAAATCAGATGATTATTCGGGTGATAGTGCCGACAAACTCATGCCATGACACGTTCCAATAGCGGTTATTAGTAAAAACAGGGAAAGCAATGCCATCTAAAAAATTAAAAGCATTTCTCGATAGCCACACTGTAAAATATGTTTCCATCAGCCATTCCCTGGCATTTACCGGATTGGAAATCGCCAAATCCGCCCACGTCCCCACCAAGACATTAGCCAAAACGGTGATTTTAAAAATCAACGGCGAGCCGGCGATGATGGTGTTGCCTGCCGCTTTTCAGATAGATATGAAGAACTTATCCCAAGCGTTGCAGGGGGCCACCATAGAGTTGGCCACCGAACAGGAATTTTTCAAATGGTTTCCCGATTGCGAAGTGGGCGCGATGCCACCCTTCGGGAATTTGTACGCCATGAAAGTGTACGTGGCCGAAAGGCTCACCGAGAATGAAGACATCGTTTTTAACGCCGGCAGTCACTCCGAAGTGATCCAAATGGCATATGGGGATTACGAAAACCTGGTGCGACCCACTATGGTTGTTTTAGATGAATAGAGGAATATATGTATAGAGGAATAATAGTGGTTTTCGTTAAATAACCGTTATTGTAGTCGAACACGAATGGGTCCGGACGAATAAATATTACTTTACACTGATATGGATTGTTTTGAGCGAATATGTGGTTCGTGTGAAATATCCTAATATGATGGACGTAATGCTAGTAGCACGCAACACTACACGAAGTCAGCACACGCCCGACAAAAAGCAGTTGTCATGAGATGTCACTAAGGGGTGAAATATGAAGCTACCATTGCAAGTTACCTTCCGCAATTTAGAACCATCCGAAGCACTAGAGGCAGAAATTCGCAAAAAAGCCGAAAAGCTCAATATCTATCACGACCAGATTATGAGCTGCCGGGTTGTGGTGGAGATCTCGCACAAGCACAAACATCAAGGTAATTTGTTTCATATTACGTTGGACCTTACGATCCCCGGCGGAGAAATCGTGGTAAACAAGGATTGCCATGATAAGCACTCCCATGAAAATGCCTACGTGGCGATTCGCGACGCCTTTGAAGCGGCCAAAAGACAACTGGAAGACCGCAACCGCCGCCAACGACAGCAGGTGAAAACCCATGAAGTCCCTCCGCATGGCCGCATCGTGCATCTGTCGCCCATGGAGGATTACGGCCGGCTGATGACACCCGATGGCCGGGAGGTTTATTTTCATCGCAACAGCGTCACCAATACCGAGTTTGACAAACTGGAGATTGGCAGCGAAGTGCGGTATTCCGAGACTCAAGGTGACAACGGCCCGCAAGCCAGCTCGGTGACCTTAGTGGGTAAACACCATATTGTAGAACGATGAACTTATAAAAGCGGCGCTTTTTAGTACCAGCCGCTGGCACGGGAACATCCGTTCGCTGGCCAGACTGACAGATGCGATCCGGTTATTGGTTGGTCATACTTGATTATTCACCGGTAATGCCAGCTCACGCGATTTCCCAGTGTGAGCAAATTTCTGAACCCTTATTGACATAAATCAACTTAGTGGATTGGCGATTGATGGTTTAATTCGCCATCAGTATTTCAGTAAATACTAATACAAATGTTGTGCTTATAACCTTAGTGAGTTCAACCCACATCTGAATCCAGTATGCCTAAAATCCTTAAAAAACCTGCGTTAGCCCGGGAAATCACCGTAACCCTCGCGCTGAAATTCCTTTTGATTTATGTCATCTGGCTGTGGTTTTTTAGCAGTCCCGTGGACGAGCATTTGGACGACTCGCAGGTACAAACCGCCATATTCGGCAGGCACACCACCGACATACAGCCATCGGCGACCAATAGAATCTCCGCGGAGGACAATTAAGCATGGTATCTGAAACCGTTGTTGACTTATCCCGCCTGCAATTTGCGATTACGGCGATGTATCACTTTCTGTTTGTGCCACTGACGTTGGGCATGTCGTTCATCCTGGTCATCATGGAATCCGTATACGTGATGACGGGAAAAGAAATCTACAAAGACATGACCAAGTTCTGGGGAAAATTGTTCGGCATCAACTTCGCTTTGGGGGTGACCACGGGCATTACCATGGAATTTCAATTCGGCACCAACTGGGCGTATTACTCCCATTACGTCGGTGACATATTTGGGGTACCACTGGCTATTGAAGGATTAATGGCGTTTTTCCTGGAGTCCACTTTTATCGGTTTGTTTTTTTTCGGCTGGAACCGCTTGTCCAAAGTGCAGCATTTATCGGTGACATTTCTGGTGGCCATCGGCTCCAACTTGTCGGCGCTGTGGATTTTAATCGCCAACGGCTGGATGCAAAATCCGGTCGGCGCCGAGTTTAATTACGAAACCATGCGCATGGAGTTGGCGAGTTTCGGCGACTTGTTCTTTAATCCCGTCGCGCAGGTGAAATTCGTGCATACCGTGGCCGCGGGTTATGTGACCGGCGCCATGTTTGTGCTGGGCATCAGTTCGTACTACTTACTCAAGGGACGTGATATCCCTTTTGCACGCCGTTCATTTGCCGTGGCAGCGGGCTTTGGCCTGGCGTCCATACTCTCGGTCATCGTATTGGGTGATGAAAGCGGTTATGAATTGGGTGATGTGCAAAAAGCCAAACTGGCGGTGATTGAAGCCGAATGGGAAACTCACGAGCCACCAGCGGCGTTCACGGTAATCGGGTTTCCCAACAGTGAGGAGCAGCGTACGGACTACGCCATCAAGATCCCCTGGCTTATGGGTATGATTGCCACCCGCTCCGTAAATGAAGAGGTTAAGGGAATTAAAGACTTAATCGATGAACACGAACAACGCATCCGTTCCGGCATGATAGCGTATGAGGCGTTGCAAAAACTTCGCGGCGGCGATACCAGTGATGCCGTCAAACAGACTTTTGAACAGTACAAAGACGATTTGGGATACGGCTTGCTGTTAAAACGCTACGCGCCCAATGTCGTGGATGCCAGCGAAGCACAAATCCGGCTGGCGGCGGAAAACTCCCTGCCCAAGGTTGCACCTATGTTCTGGACATTCCGCATTATGGTGGCGGCGGGATTCTTTTTGTTGTTTGTGTTTGCGGCCTCATTCTACTATTGCGCCAAACGGGTTGCCGATCAGAAGAAATGGCTGCTGAAAATGGCGTTATACGGCATACCGGTACCGTGGATCGCCGCCGAAATGGGGTGGTTTGTCGCTGAATACGGGCGCCAACCCTGGGCCATCGGCGAAATTCTGCCCACCAGCCTCGCCACATCAACTTTGGGCACAGGGGATTTGATATTCAGCCTGGCGGGTTTTATCGGCTTTTACACTTTATTGTTGGTGATCGAGATGTTCTTGATGTTCAAATACGCCCGCCTGGGCCCCAGCAGCCTGCACACCGGGCGCTACGATCTGGAACAACCATCCGCCGCGACCGCAGCCCCGCAGCAAACCCAATAACCGCCACAGCAAGTTACAGGAGTCCAAGTATGATATTCGATTACGAAACCTTGAAATTGATTTGGTGGTTGTTTGTCGGCGTATTGCTAATCGGCTTCGCCATTACCGACGGTTTTGATCTGGGGATTGGCACGTTGCTGCCATTTCTGGGCAAGAACGACAGCGAACGGCGAGTGATCATTAATTCCATAGGCCCTACCTGGGACGGCAACCAGGTGTGGTTTATCACCGCAGGGGGCGCGGTGTTCGCTGCCTGGCCGGTAGTGTACGCGGCGGCTTTTTCGGGATTTTACATCGCCTTATTGCTGGTATTGTTCGCGTTATTTTTCCGTCCCGTGGGATTTGACTATCGCAGCAAAATCGAAGACCCCCGATGGCGCAACAGCTGGGACTGGGCATTGTTCGCCGGCGGCAGCGTGCCGGCGTTAATTTTTGGCGTCGCCTTTGGCAACTTATTACAAGGCGTGCCGTTTCAATACGACGATGTGTTGCGGCCGACGTACACCGGATCATTTTTCGCATTACTCAATCCGTTTGCCTTGTTGGCCGGCGTGGTCAGCCTGTCCATGCTGGTGGCCCATGGCGCGGTATACCTGCAACTGCGCACTGAAGGCGTCATTTATCAACGCGCCAAAGGCGCCGTGAAAATTTTCTCCGTGATTTTGATGGTCAGTTTTGCCTTGGCCGGTATCTGGATTGCCGCCGGAATCGACGGCTTCCGGATATTGAATATGCCACCGGCTAACGCTACGCCTCAGATAATGGCCAAGGAAGTCATCATTGAAGCCGGTGCATGGCTAGGCAATTATTCAGCTTATCCCTGGCAATTAATTGCCCCAATACTGGGTTTTGGCGGCGCACTGGGCGCGTTATTACTGTCTCACAAAGACAAGCCCGGATTAGCGTTTATCGCCAGCAGCCTGATGTTAAGCGGTGTAATCCTCACCGCCGGTTTTGCCATGTTTCCGTTTATTATGCCCTCATCGTCAGACCCGGTTAGCAGCTTAACCATTTGGGATGCCACTTCCAGCCACCTCACCTTGCAACTGATGTTTTGGGCAGTGTTGATTTTTTTACCCATTGTACTGGCGTACACGTCGTGGGTTTACCGTGTCATGGCAGGCAAAGTCACCGAACAACAAGTAGAACAGGACAAACATTCGGTGTATTGAGCGAATATTCCAGCACCAAATTGAGGAAAACTAATAGGAAAGTTAACAGGAAAAACAAGAGGAAAACACTATGTGGTATTTTACCTGGATCTTAGGTGTGTTGTTAGCGGTGAGTTTCGGAATTATCAACGTGATGTGGCTGGAAAGTTCGAAATGCCTGGGAGAAGAAGACCAACAATAACCTTCCCGTCAACTTCAGCCAATTCAAACCATCGCGTCTATCGCCTTGCCACGGCTTCATGCCTTGGCAAGGCAGAGCCCGCCGAACATCATTGCGCCTATTCCTTATTGAACGAAGACGCTTACATACTCCGGCATATTCCCCCCATGGGCTTGTTAAGCACCTGTTAAGATTTTGTAAACATCCGGCGCGCCCCTCTGGCGCACCGCGTAACTTTTGCTACAATTAACCACTGGGGTATTACGCCACATCACGACCAACACTCGCCGCAACCGACAACATTTATTATTAACGAAAATAAAACAAAATGTTTAGGTACGTAATGTTTACAAAACCAGCTCGATTAAGCGCCATTGGTTTTTGCGCTTTTCTCAACTTTGCGTGTTTCACAACCACGGTCTTCGCAGATCTGATTCTCACCGCTCCGCCACGGGAAGACAGTAATCTCGGTGAAGAAACCTACGGTCCGTTGGCGGATTATTTAACCCAGTTGTTGGGGGAAAAAGTCGTATACCAACAACCCAAAGGCTGGTTTGACTACGCGCAGAAAATGAGGGATGGGTATTACGACATCATTTTTGATGGCCCCCACTTTGCGGCCTGGCGGGTCAAACACCTCCACCACATCCCGGTCGCCGTACTGCCGGGCACACTGGATTTTGTGTTAATTGCCAAGGCCAGTGATGACGAAATCCAAACCGTCAAAGACCTCAATGGCAAAAAAATCTGCGGCATGTTATCGCCAAATTTAGGCACCAGTCTGGTCTATGAATTGTTTAACAATCCCGTTTTGCAGCCGATCATCGAAGAAGTCAGTGGCGGCATGCGGGAAGTCTATAATAAGTTTCGTGCGGGACGCTGCCGTGCGGCCATATTGCGTTATGAAAATTATGAGCGCTTGTCTCACAATGAGCAGACCGGCGTCAAGATTATCGGTAGAACCAAATCATTGCCCAACCAGACCATCACCGTCAGCCAGCGACTGGAAGCCAATGCGGCGCAAATTGCCGACTTTATGATTTCCAAACAAGGGGCTATTGCGGCTCAAAACCTGCTCAGCCGCTACAGCAAAAAAGCCCCTTATTTCGAAACCACCAGCAGTGAACGCTACCAAGGCATAGAAGACTTGCTGGAAGGAGTGGTTTGGGGTTGGTAAACAACGCTCACGAGTTGATCGCAATATACCATTCTCGCCGGCTTAGTTTTCGCTAAGGGTTTTCGTTTCGCTCAGGGCTTTGCGTTTCGCTAAGGGCTTTGCGTTTCGCTAAGGGCTTCCGTTTCGCTAAGGGCTTTCCGTTTCGCTAAGGGCTTTCTCTGTCGCTCAGGGCTTCTTTCGGCAACTGACCGGAGACGATGAATTCGCTCACCGCGTCCACCACCGCCGGATTGCGCAAAATGCGTCTATGCCCTAGTCCGTGCGTCAACCATAAATGACTGCTTGGCCAGGCTTTTGCCAAGTGCTCGCTCCACTGCCAAGGCACATCCCTGTCGTCTTTATCGTGAATTATCAATGCGGGAATGCGACTATTGGTGACTTGCTGATCTGATGCAATACGCTGCCAAAGGTCGGTACCGAATTCTTTTTCAAGCCTGTGTTTAAATAGTGTCATCGTCGTTTGGCTCAACGCAAACGTTTCGCAAAAGCTCTCAACCAGAAACAGTCCCGATGTAGGCGCGCTGATACAAACGATTTTATCCAGTTGCAGGCCTTGCTGGATCGCCAGTGTTGTGGCCATGGTGCCGAAAGAATGGGCGATGATGGCGCATACCGGACCGGTTTTTTCCGCGACCGCCGCCAGGGCCGCAGCGACTTCAAATACATTGGTTTGTTTCCCCTGGGATTGACCGTGCCCCGGAGCGTCAAACGCCACCACCGAAAAACCACGTTGGACCAGCGGTTGAGCAAAAGCCCCCAGTTGTGCGCCCCGCCCGCTCCAACCGTGGACCAATACCACGGCAGGACCCTGCCCCCATTGGTACACGGCCAAAGGTCCATGCTCGTGCGGTAGAAAAAAACTGTGCGCTTTTTCCCGCCAGCGTCGTTCTCTTTCAGGTTCGTCAAAGCGGGGCGATGTAAACCACAAGCGGTATGCCAGGCGCGCACCCCAGCGGGGTGAAACTCGGTTTAATACCGCAAAACACCATTTCAACCAAGTCACCAAGCATGGCGTTTTGCGCGGTCGCGGTATTGTATGCAGGTTCGCTTCGTTAACAGGATGGCTCATAGATTTCAAAATCTCAGTGTTACTGTCGATTACAAGCGGGTTTTTATAGTCAACCGGCTCACTACACTCTATGCCGGCTTTCTCCCAACGTCACCCCGCCGGCGATCAAATGCGCGGTTCGCAGAGGTTCCGGTATCACGCTGTGGGTAGCAAACCTGGTGATTAATGCGGCGGTATTGTCTTTATCCAAACCCACACGCTGCACAAACACGTTACCAATTTTTTCCATAGGACCTGCTTTTTCGATAAGTTGCCACTTGTTGCGACCACCGGGCACGTGTTCCATCAATGCGGACTTAATTTTACTCAGGTTTGGTTTGTGACGACAGACCACGATCACCGGCAACTTTAACTGTTCGTGCAACGTATAAATGTCGATGACATTAAAACCGCCAAATGCGATACCTTGCAGCAGAACCGCTTGCAGTTGTGGGTAAAACCGGCTACTGCGTACCACGTTAATCAATGTTGTAGTGGAATTGATGCCATCGCGACGGATGTGAGCGCTTAATACGCCATCCAACCTCGAGCCGGCATAAACCGCCCCCACGATCAGCACATTGCGCCGACTATGGTGATGAAACGGGGCATCGTCAAACCCAACAACGTGCGAGAGTGATTGAATTGGCTTATTTTTCATGAAATCACAGTAAACGTTGCGGGCTTACTCGCCGTACAACGAAAGTCGAATATCCTCGATCAGGGTTCCCATGGTAATATGATTCACCTCATTGTTTAAATGTTACAAACTCACCGCGCACAAGACACAACGCACAATATTGGATAATACAAAACACAGGTTAGACTATGCAGCTAAATAATACGGACGATAAGTCAACTAACGCGATATACAAGCAAACGAGTAACCCTGGCGAAAGCACTGCGGCGGATAGCGCCACCGTACACCCGGGTGTACCTCCGCGGTTACTCATTTTATTACTGGTATTTCTACCGATGCTCAATAATTGTTCATCCGAAAAAGCCGCCTTAAAACCACCACCGGAAAATCCCATAGAATTAAGAGTTGAAAATCATGCCGCTGCGGTGATTGACGTGATAGAAGCCAAGCCCTGCGGCAGCGATGACAAACAATACCGACCCCAGATGGAAGCCATCAAACCCAACCAGCGAATCATGTTGCACATCTATCAGGATTGTGTAGATTTGGTCGCCCGGGACGGCTTCGGCAATGTCATGGACGAATTAGTCGGTCTGCGTATGAACAGCAATATTACCTGGAAAATTAAATAAGCCAGATTTCCCATTATCCGGTTGCAAGAAACTCTATAATCAATGAATTATAATCAATTAACACGCTCGGTTAACCATCGCTCGTTCATGGAAATATTATGACTAAATTAACCCAATCCAGCGCCTGGCAAGCACTGCATAGCCATTATCAAAACATACAACACGTGACCATGCGGGAATTATTTGCCGACGACCCGCAACGGTTCGCCAAGTTTTCGCTCCAATTCGACGGGATTTTGCTGGATTTTTCCAAAAACCGCATGACCGAACAAACCTTGTCGTTATTGCTGGATCTTGCCCGACAAGCCGAGCTACCCGCTTGGATTGAAAAAATGTTTCGCGGGGAAAAAATCAATTTCACCGAACAGCGAGCGGTGTTACACGTGGCATTGCGCAATCGCAGCAATGAGCCGATTCATGTGGACGGCGAGGATGTAATGCCACGGGTCAACGCAGTATTGCAAAAAATGCGGCAGTTCAGCAATGTCGTACGCAGCGGTCAGTGGCGGGGATACAGCGGCAAGGCCATCCAAGATGTGGTCAACATCGGCATCGGCGGCTCCGACCTGGGACCGGTGATGGTGACCGAAGCGTTAAGACCTTACGGCCAGCCTGGACTCAACGTGCATTTCGTCTCCAATATCGACGGCACCCATATTGCCGAAACCCTCAAGCACCTTAACCCCGAAACCACGTTATTTATCGTCGCCTCCAAAACCTTCACGACGCAGGAAACCATCACCAACGCCAATACCGCCAAAGACTGGTTTCTAAAGACGGCCAATGATGACTCTGCGGTGGCAAAGCACTTCGTCGCTTTATCCACCAATGCGGACGCCGTGTCCCGGTTCGGCATCGACACCGCCAATATGTTTGAGTTTTGGGACTGGGTGGGCGGACGATATTCATTGTGGTCCGCCATAGGCTTATCCATCGCGATATATATTGGCATGGATCACTTCGAGGAATTATTAAGCGGCGCCCACGCCATGGATCAACACTTTCGGACCACGGCGTTGGAACACAACCTGCCGGTGATACTGGCTTTGCTGGGGATCTGGTATAACAATTTTTTCGGCGCACAATCCCACGCCATATTGCCTTACGACCAGTATTTGCATCGCTTCGCCGCGTACTTTCAACAAGGCGACATGGAAAGCAACGGCAAGCGAGTAAACCGCAGTGGTGAGGCAGTGGAATATTCCACCGGGCCGGTGATCTGGGGCGAACCCGGTACCAATGGCCAACACGCCTTTTATCAACTCATCCATCAAGGCACCAAGCTAATTCCCTGTGATTTCATCGCGCCGGTCATCTCCCACAACCCGATCGGGGAACACCATAAAATACTGCTGTCGAATTTCTTCGCACAAACCGAAGCTTTGATGAAAGGCAAAGACGAAGCCGAAGCCAGGGCCGAACTGCAAGCAGCTGGCCTCAGCGGCAACGCGCTGGAGGCATTGCTGCCGCATAAAGTGTTCGCCGGCAACAAACCCAGCAATTCGCTGTTTGTCGAAAAAATCACGCCAAAGAACCTCGGCGCGTTAATTGCGTTATATGAACACAAGATTTTCACCCAGGGCGTCATCTGGAACATTAACTCCTTCGACCAGTGGGGCGTGGAACTGGGCAAACAACTGGCCAAAGCCATTCTGCCGGAATTGCAGGACAACCAGCCGGTGGACTCACACGATTCATCCACCAACGGCTTGATTAACTTTTACAAGCAACATCGCTAAGGTTGTTACGGAACTGCTGACATGCAGCACAAACACCCCATCGCCGGCATCGGCGCTGTCGTCATACATAACCACAAGGTGTTATTGGTCAAGCGAGCCAAGCCGCCCAAACAAGGATTGTGGTGCATACCGGGAGGCAAAATCCGATTTGGCGAGAACTTGCAGCAAGCCGCCGAACGGGAAATACAAGAGGAAACCGGTGTGGTTATCAAGGCCGGGGAACCCGTGTACGTCTTTGATGTAATCGACAACGATAAATTTCACTACGTTGTAGTGGATTTATTAGCTGAATACATCAGCGGCACAGTGAAACCCAACGATGACGCCAGTGACGCGAAGTGGTTTGCGATACATGAGATTGAATTACCCGATATAGACCTGGAAACCAAAACCCTGCTTCGCAAACTCATGACGCAACGGCTGGATTTTCTGCAATAACACTGAACCAAATTCATCTGCCGCAGTTTTACCAACTGCCCGGTTAGCTGAAATTTACAGACTCGGAAGTGCTCGGCATCCATCAGCCGGCTACAAGACAAAACTTAACTGTAGTCCCCTATCACTTTAAGCATATCCATAGTCGTAACAACGCCCACGACTTCCTTGTCGAGGGTAACAAACACCCTGTGTATATGGCCTTTCAACATCATCCGCGCCACTTCTTCTACATTTGCCTCTTGTTCGACTTCAAAAATCATGGGCGTCATAATGTCTTTTACCGTAACAGCGGATTCTGACTCCACTCGCAACATCACCAGATCCTCCTGGGACAGGCCGCTGTGGATACGCGTATCCACATAATAGTCATGAGCCTCGTGCCCGGCCGTGGGTGAAATCGTACTGGAGCGCGCCAAATCGGTGATGGAAACCACGCCTAATAATTTATCATTTCGGTCAACCACTGGCGCACCGGTTATGTTTTTATCAAAGAAAAACTGTGACAAGGCTTCCAACGACCATTCCGCTTTCACACTCCAGACTTCTTTCGTCATAATGTCTTGCACCGTTTTCATAGGAATTCTCCGGTTTTTATGGTTATTTTTGTCATAGCCATGTTTAAAGAACACTGCTTCAAGGACATTGTTTTAAGAACACTGTTTTAAGAACACTGTTTTAATAACAAAGTTGGAATAACAATGTTTAAATAAAAATGTTGTAAGACCAACCATTGGCAAAAACAATTTCTGCCAATGGTTTTCATTTATCCTATGACATATCGAAACGCTCGCTATGTCATTGACAGAGGTCATAAAGGAGAATGAAACCGGCTGAGACCACGTTGTGGTCCAGCCGGCACAAATGGCGCGTGTGAGGGGGGATAGATGGAGCGGACTTGGTCTAATTCAGATGCAGTAAAAACCGGTCTAAATGACTCAGCGACAACACAACGGCATTGGCTTTGCCTAGAATATACTTCTCATGAACCGCGCCTATAAACCGGGAGTCGGCGCTATTGTCCCGGTTATCACCCAACATGAAATAGTGCGCTGCCGGTACTTTAACAGGACCGTAGTTCTGGGCGATGAATTGGCGAAAAGGTTGCCACGTAATGGTGTGCGGCGTTTGTTCCTCAAATGTCTCACTGATTAACACGGGCGCCGATTTGGTAATATCCCAATATTCCGACACCTTGGATTGATCCACGGCCTGGTAATGAGCGGGTTTATTGTTAATAAACAATTGATTATCGCGAATCATCACCGTGTCACCGGGCAAACCCACCACGCGTTTCACCAGGCGCTGCGGTTCGGTGGGGGAATCAAACACCACCACGTCGCCACGCTGAGGATGGTCCCATTTTACCAATGAAATCAGCGTGAACGGCACTTTAACATCATAAGCCAGTTTATTCACAAAAATGCGATCGCCTTCGATAATCGTCGGTTTCATGGACCCCGTGGGCACTTGATACCAATCGGCGACTACAGAGCGGAAGGCGAACAGCAGGAAAATAAAAATGAAGGTTCCACTCCAAGTTTTTAACAACGCCTTAAATTTTACCATTCCGCGCATTATCATGATTCCTCTTGCATATAGAGACCTGTTAAAACTATAAAAACTTACCACACGATGCTTACATAAGACAATGAACATGAACGGCCGTTTCATTTAAATCCGGCAAAACTTGTCATTAAACATGACAGCAATGCAATCTTAGGCAAATCCAGCTGATGTGCACGAACCATTCGCCTTTATCTTAAGGCGGGTAGACAGGAAATCAAGCGGTTACAAAACCAGACAAAGAATCCAAATATAAAAAAGGGGGGCCGGCATTTGCCTACCCCCCTTGTGATTTTAGCAAAATATTTGCTTATTGAACGGTTGCCGGACAAGTGGCGGCTTCGATCGGGAATGCGCCTGAACCAGCACCTGTAAAACACTCACCCGTGCTTACTGACAGACTACCCTGAAGATAATCGACACCGGTCACATCCAAAGGCCCGCCTTGTGTTAACTCAAATATTTCATCCACTGCCAAAGGATCATTTGCAGGCAACCCTCTGTTGGTAAAAACAGTAGCCATAGGTGCCGTCACCGCTAACGAGGCTTGTAAACTTTGGTCCGTGGGATCTATATCCGCGCTGAAAAAATCCGCAAATGCAGCATTGACATTGGCGACTGATAGCGAAAAATCCAATCCAGTATCCAGAACGACGGTTTGGTCAGCACTGTTTACCGTAAACGATAACGCATCCATGGATACATTTAATGCCTCCATATTATCAATAGAGTAACTCAACGGAGAGACTCCCAAGCTAATATCGCTGCCAACCAATGTGTCTACACTGTTAGCGCTACTAAAGGTAAACACCCCTTCAAAAGCTGACAAATTGAGAGACATTGGTAACAATTCGTTGGGAGCATTTATGTTTTCCACCGTGGACAATGCAGTCACCGCGCCCAATCCAAAAGCAATCGAGGCCGTATTCGCGACAGCATCTGCGGACACTTCGATAACATTGTCGGTAGCCGCGATGGTAAGGCTTTGCGCATTTCCGTCTATAGTGCCGGATATGCTAATCGCTTGAGGGATGCTTAAGCCAATCGATCCAGCCTGCTCACCTAGCTTGGTGATTGTCAAACGAATGGTGCCTTCAAACGAGTCATACATGGACGTAGGGGTGTCTAGCAAGGCGGGGCTTCCCAGATCAACCAATAAAATAGCGGCTGCCGCAAATGCATTGTTTAACTCAGCCAGTACCACTTCAAAGTAAATGGAGTTGCTCGCGTAACCGATGACAAATGGCGCATGCGCATCAAACTTAAACGTTAAGGTGCCATCAGTGTCCGAGATTATTTGTTGCTCGACCGTAATATGGGAATAAAATTCCCGGCAGGCATCTGCATTGAAATTAGGATCGCCATCTGGAATCGCGCAGATCACATTCAAATTCGGACTATAAGTAATGGTATCTCCATTGACGCTGCCGGCGCCCATGATATCCGTTAGCATCTGCTCAACGTCCACACCAAGCGTGTCGGTGGCAGTATGCGAGGACATTGCTGATATACCATTATTTACCTGCTTACGGGTGCTCGCAGCCAGCGCGTTGAATATGGTTTGAGTTTGTGCAGATACGTTTTGATCCACAAACGCATTGGCGTTTACCGTAACCCCTGTGCCGGTATCCACCAGCACATCCGTAGCTGCAGAATTGCTAACAACAGCATCCACGCTATCCAATGATGTATTGAGATTTTCAGAAATACTGGTTACTGCGGCGGTTCTTGCGGCTGCAATTTTCTGTTGGTCCGCCGTATTATCGTCACTGGAATCCGAACCCCCACACCCCCCTAATGTAAACAGCGTCAAGAACAACACCGAATATGGAAAATATCTTAAATAAACCATGAAAGTAATCCCCCTGCTATATAGCAAAATTTTTAGTTTGAGAACAATTTATGATAAAGAATTGGTTAAGAAAGAATGATTTCGACAAACGAGATTATAATACCACCAAATTACGAATGCAGTGGTAATATTACCATTGGGGCAGAAATGTAGAACCGGAAAATAGTTGTGCAAAAGATGGTCAATATCATTATAATTTATTTACATTTTTCCTGATTTTTCATAGTACTTACGAAATAGCAGTTCAGCGTGGACCGTCGAAGATTTTTACAATTAGCCGGGACTTTTGCCGTAAACGCGGTCGCCGGCGGTGTTGTTAGTGGATGTCATAATTCATCTAGCACAACTGGCGACTCAATAAAGTTTACTCAAGGTGTGGCATCCGGCGATCCCGGCCCCACTTCGGTAGTGTTATGGACAAGAGCCGAACCAGCGGGCCAGGAAATTGTTCCCATACGATGCGAAGTGTCTTCTGATCCCGACTTCTCCCGTTTATTCTTGAATGAGCAATTTCAAGTTGATCATCGCAGTGACTACACACTGCGAGTCTTGCTGGAAAATCTTGCGCCTGACTCGTATTACTACTATCGTTTCATTGCGAATAACAACGTGGTTTCTGAACTGGGTCGCACTCGCACGGCCCCGGAACCAAATCAAAATACACCAATCCAGTTCGCGTTTGTCTCATGCCAAGAGCAACTCAATGGGTTTTATGGCGCCTATCGACGTATGATACTCGATGATCAACGGCGGCCATCAGATCAACAAATTCGCTTCGTGCTACACCTCGGTGACTTTATATACGAAACCCGTAACGAATCGTTCCAACGCCCGGTTGACGCGCTCAATAACCCCATCGATGGCGACTTGGTTTACAACTCGGGCGAAAAGCGTTGGATTCCGCCTTTCCCACAAGGCGGGGTAACGCCCTCGGGCATCGAATACGCACGCACACTGGAAGATTATCGTCACTTATACAGACACTACTTACAAGATCCCCATTTGCAAGCGGCTCGTGCACGCTGGCCATTTATCTGTATATGGGACGATCACGAATTTTCCAACGACTGCTGGCAATCAGAAGCAAACTACATCGATATTGGCAATAACAGTAGTACTGATGAACCGTCTCAACAGCGCAAAGTGGCGGCAAACCAGGCGTGGTTTGAGTACACACCCGCCAATCTAACGAAACCCGAAACAATGGATGAAGATTTAGTTCACATGAAGCCGTTTGAGTCAGTGTCGGTCAACAACACGCCAAACGACACGATGGACGACAACAACCTGTCTTCCAACGAAGATAATCTCTCAGCCATCGGTTCTATGACCATATACCGGAGCCTTCGCTTCGGTCAGTTTGTAAACCTGCTACTTACTGACAACCGGTCTTATCGTAGTGACCACGCGATACCAGAATCCATCAGTGGAAACTCGTCTTTTTTCCTGCACCCAAGAGTCGCCTCGCCGTTGAATATTTTAAATCAGCTGGACGCAGGAAAAACCGCCAACGAGGGCTCGCCAAACAGTCATATTTATACCGGTGAAGTAATTCCCAATCCACGCTTGAATTCGCCACCGGGTACGGTGTTGGGCAGCCCTCAGAAACACTGGTGGAAAGAAATATTGCGTCGTTCTGATACTGATTGGAATATATGGGCAAACTCGATCCCATTGACCAGACTCCTGCTGAATTTAAGCGCAGCCGATGGAACATTGCCGGATGCTGTATTGAGTTCGGATACCTGGGATGGTTACTGTACCGAACGCAACGAACTCATGGCTTATCTACTGAATAATGGAATTGATAATCTAGTTTCTTTTTCGGGGGATTTACACGCGCACATAGCAGGATTAGTGATGCACGATTACGAGGTGTTCCACAACAGTGATACAACAGATCAAG
>JAJDNG010000220.1 GCA_022340845.1 Gammaproteobacteria bacterium
GAGTTTTATCCATAGTCCCGGTCAATAGGCTTTTATGAGGATCATTACACGCCGGTTTCGATGGGCAGGTCCCATGGTGCTTAAGAGCGGCCGCACGCTGGTTTTTCAAGTTTTCTGCTGTGATGCCGAATGATAGTCTGTGGCAGTTTGTCCGTTGATCGCACAGTGCATAATAAGTCTCTGAATATTAAAGGAATAGATATGTTTACCATAAAAGGCAAATTGATTGCTATATCTGTATTAATCGGTATTGCTGTGCTTGCCATGATGGGGCTGCAACAGTATTCCACCAAGGTCATCGTGGACCTGGAGGAACAACGATTGCTGGTCAGCCAAATTGAAGCCGGTGTTTTTAAGTTGGAATACCTTGAAAGTGAATTTCTGGCTACTGCAGATAACCAATACAAGGACCGCTTTCTCAATGAAGTAAAAAAACTGGAAAGTACACTTCCGGGACTGCCTAAGGACACACAAACTAAAGTCGCCAAATTACTCAGCAATTATAAAAACGATTTTTCGGCCTTAGTGAACAGCGGCGGCGGTTCCGCGGCCAAAAACTCGGTTTCTCGTAGCAACTTGGAAGCGGTTTTCCAACAATTGAACAAGCAAATTGGATCTTCGGTTGCGACGCAAGTATCCAATGCCAACAGCCTGGCAATCATGGTATCGCTGCTCCTGGCGGCGGTAATACTGGCCACGCTGTTCTTCATTGCGCACAAAATCAATCATTCCCTGGCGCATCTTAAAGAGCCCATGTTGAAAGCCAGTCAAAATAAAGATCTGCGCATGCGGGTGCAAATCGACGGCAACGACGAATTCAGTGCCATTGGCGGTATTTACAATAATATGCTGGGTAAGTTTCAAAGCGCGTTGCTGGAAGTCACCAAGGCATCGCATAGAGTAAGTAATTCAGCCGAGCAGCTGTCCGGCGTAACGGAAGTAACGCGTGCCGGCGCGCAGCGCCAACAGTCCGAAAGTGATCAAGTGGCCACCGCCATGAACCAGATGTCGGCCACCGTAAACGAAGTGGCGCACAATGCGGTACAAGCGGCCAAAGCCTCTGGAATGGCCGACAGTGAAGCCGCCAAAGGGCGGCATGTGGTTAACGACGCCGTGGGCAGTATCAAACAGCTGGCGGACGACATAGAAGATACCTCCAATACCATCAACGCTCTGGAAGTGGAAAGTAAAAACATCGGCACCGTACTTAACGTGATCCAAGGCATAGCGGAACAGACCAACCTACTGGCCTTGAATGCCGCCATAGAAGCGGCCCGTGCCGGTGAATCCGGGCGGGGATTCGCCGTGGTGGCCGATGAAGTGCGCTCCCTGGCGCAGCGCAGTCAGGAATCCACCGAGGAAATCAAACAAATCATTGACCGTTTGCAATCCGGGGCCCGCACCGCAGTGGACAAGATGGAGCGGGGCCGTAATCAGGCCAATCTCACGGTGGAGCAAGCCGAACAAGCCGGTCAAGCGCTGGATGCTATTACCAACGCCATCATGTCCATTAATGACATGAACACTCAAATCGCCAGCGCCGCGGAAGAGCAGTCCGCCGTGGCGGAAGAAATTAATCGTAATGTGGTGACCATCGCCAAAGTGGCTGACGAGACCGCGGCTTCGGCCCAGCAAACCACCGACACCAGTGGTGAGTTGGCCGCGCTTGCCATGGAACTGCACGAGCTGATTTCTGAATTCCATCTTGATGATGAGCACTCCCGGTCACTGGATTTATCCAAAGCCAAGTCCGCCCACAAAGCGTGGAAAGCCCGCTTGCGGGGGTTTTTAGATGGACGTGAATCGCTGAGTTTGAATGAGGCGGTTTCGCATAAACATTGCGTACTGGGTAAATGGTATTACAGCGAAGGCCTGCAACAGTACGGAAATATCCGCGCCATGCAGGAATTGGAGCAACCCCATGCGGAACTGCACAAGCTGATCAGGGATATCATCGAACAAAAAGAACAAGGCCAAATGCAAAAAGCCGAACAACTGTATGAAAAAGTCGGGCCGCTATCTGAGAAAATTTTACGGTTGCTGGATGCCGTGGAACGGGCGGCGGCTTAGACCATTCCTCGCAGACGGGATGGCTTGGCGATTCACATAAGATGATGCGAATCCCCATGATTTATAAAAACTTTAATCGTTTTGTAAAGGAACGTTAAGTATTTCTAAACACAACCGATAGTTGTATACACCAGGCAATGAATTTCTAATACCACAAAAAATAATATGAATAACACTACATTCGATATCTGTCGTACGTTGGCTCACTTTAAAATCAGCCATAAACTCGCTGTTGGATTCAGTTTATTGTTGGTGATTCTAGCGGCCGTCGCGCTGACAGCGCTGCGAAGTTTGTCCACGGCGCAAACCAGTGTTGAAGAATTAGTGTCGGACAGTCTGCCCACCGTGACCAAATCCCTGGAACTTTCGGATGCGCTGGAAAAAACCAATGCCGCATTGGGTTTTTATTTGCTGAGTAAAGAGCCGAAATATCAGAATGAATACGAAGCGGGATTAGTCGCCGTTACGCAAATCTTACAAGACATCGAAGCCATGCCGGTGGTGCAATCCGATCCGCAATCCCGGGAAGCAATTGAACGCATCAACACCGATATCCAGGAGTATAAAGCGCTCAAAGAAAAAATGATCCATCTGGCCACCAGCCAAAACGACAATTTTCCGGGGATTGCTTTCGCGGCACGGGAAATAAATCCGGTGGGTCAACAGATGCAACAAATATTAACCGAAATGTATTTGGTAGAAAGAGACGAAGAGGCTACAACCCTGCGTAAGCAAATCCTGGCTGATATCGGCGAAGTGCGCTATGCATGGGCTAACGTGATGAATGGGGTGCGTGCCTATTTGGCTTACCGTAGCGATGTTGCGTTGCAGCAGGCGGACGTCTACGCGGAAGTCGCCAGCGAGCGCATTGCCAAATTGCAGGGCTTCGGTGACGAACTGACTTTCGAACAAGTCGACGGGCTGGAAAGGCTTGTCGTGCTGCGCGAAAAATTTGCGGTCAATGTTAAAAACCTTGTGAAAATCCATGGCGGTGAACAGTGGCGCTCCGATGCATTTGCCATCCGTTCGGAATTAGGGCCCATTGTGGACCGGGTTAAAAACAATATTACCCAACTGGTCGATACCAAGCGCGCCCAGAATGAACAAATCAGTGAAACCTTGATTAGCGATGTGCAGTCTACTCGCTCGTTTGTCGGGTTGCTGGTGATGGTGGGTTTGATACTCGGTGTGGGTGGGGCGATTTTTATCAGCGCGATTGTGGTTAATCCCCTAAAGCGCGCAGTCCATGCCATGCAGGATATTGCCGCCGGTGATGGAGATTTGACTCACCGTTTGGAAGTTAAAGGCAATGACGAACTGGCTAACCTGGCCGTAGCGTTCAATTCCTTTGTGGACCAGATCCGCAATACCATCAGCCAGGTCACCGGCAGTACGCAAACGCTGGCATCCGCTTCAGAAGAAGTGTCCCAGATAGCCAACGAAACCAGCACCGGCGTTGAACAACAACGCCAGGAAACCGAACTGGTGGCCAGTGCCATCACGCAAATGACGGTGACCATGGATCAAGTGGTGCAAAATGCCCAGCATGCCGCCGAAGCCGCTGACAATGCCAACGATCAAGCCAACCAGGGTAAAGCAGTGGTCAGCCAAACCATCAAAAGCATTGAGACATTAGCCAGCGAAGTGGAAAAAGGCGCGACGGTCATCCAAGGATTGGAAAAAGACAGCGACCAAATCGGCTCGGTGCTGGAAGTGATACAAGGCATTGCCGAGCAAACCAACTTGCTGGCGTTGAATGCCGCCATAGAAGCCGCCCGCGCCGGTGAGCAAGGCCGGGGATTCGCCGTGGTGGCGGATGAAGTGCGAACTCTTGCCAGTCGCACCCAGGCGTCTACCCAGCAAATCAAGGAAACCATTGAAAAATTACAATCCGGCGCCCGCAAGGCGGCAGCGGTGATGGATGCGAGTCGCAGCAGCGCACACAGCAGTGTGGAGATGGCTAGTAATGCTGGTGAGGCGCTAACAGCCATTACCGCGGCGGTGAATGAAATCAATCAAATGAACAGTCAAATCGCCAGCGCCGCCTGCCAGCAAGACGCTGTGTCAAAAGAAATCAACCAGAATGTTGTGAATATTGCGCAAATCGCTGACAGTACCGCGCTAGGCGCGCAAAAACTGGCATCTTCGAGCAACGAGCTGGCTGACTTATCCAGTGGCTTGCAACAGTTGATTGGCCGGTTCAAGGCCTAAGCGCTGACTGTTTCTTCATATCGTCAATTCTTCACGCCGCATCGCCGGCTTTCGCATAACCCCAGACCGCATACAGAGAATCGGAATACCGCAGGGAGCCGGCGTATTTGTCATCCGACGCCCTGGGCATTCCACTTAATGTTTCCGTGCGCAATCGGCTAAACGCCTGCGATTGCCGGAAATACTCCAACACCAGAGCGATGCTTTCAAAAGGGTGCAACCGCGTCCACAGTCGAATGACTTTTGGTGGAAACCACCGTTCGGAGAATGTTACGACAAAAGGCGCGCCGGGCTTAAATTAACCGTGATTGGTCAGGCGCATTGTTGCAATGCTGTGTCACTCATGTGCATGGGTATGTTGATAGTAAAACTGGAGCCTTTTCCGGGTTCGCTTTGTACACTCAAACTCCCGCCCATTAATTGGCAATAGCGTTGACTGATGGTCAGTCCAAGCCCGGTGCCGCCGTAATTGCGGGTAGTGGAGGTGTCGGCCTGGGTAAAAGGAGCGAAGATGTGTTCGAGTTGTTCTTTGCGCATGCCGATGCCTGTGTCGCTAACCGTGATACTGGCCCAGCCAGCCTGGTCTTTGACGAACTCACTCACCGCAACCGTAATCGCTCCGTGGTGGGTGAATTTACAGGAATTACTGAGCAAATTAAACAGCGTTTGCCTTACCTTGGTTAAATCATTGTACACGTCGCGACTCAATGCGCCGGTCATGCTAAGCGTGTTCTGGTTTTTATCCAGCAAGGGTTGAATGGTGAAGCACACTTCTTCGACCAGGGCGTTTAAATCGAACTGTTCAACATAAAACTCCATTTTGCCGGCTTCAATTTTCGACAAGTCCAGAATTTCATTAATCAGTGCCAGCAAATGGCGGCCGGCGCCATGGATCTTGTGCAAATCGTCTGCAAATTCCGCATGGCCCAACTCTTTGGCTTCTTCCTGCATGATTTCCGAATACCCGATAATCGCATTCAGCGGTGTACGTAACTCATGGCTCATATTGGCGAGAAATACCGACTTATGTTGATTGGCTCGCAAAGCCTCCTCGCGGGCGCCTATGAGATTGCGCTCGCTATGGGTAAAGGTCCTGATAACGAATAAAGCAATTAATCCGCCTATGACCAGGGCAACACCGCCTAAAGAGGATACGGTAAAAAATACGGCATTATTTTGTTTGCTGGTTTCGGCAAGGTCGTTGGCGGCCGTTTGCTTTTGTAAATCCAGCATCCTGGTAAGGTGATCCATGACCTTATTCTGAATGGGAATGACTTGACTGAGGATTAGCTGGTTGGCTTGATCGATGTTGCCTTCAAGAATCAGTTCCAATGTCCGGGATTGACTGGCAGATCCCTGGCGAATCAGTGGTTGAGCCGCATTCCAGGCTTGTGCCTCACCAGCGCTTCGGTCTTGTTCCAACAGTTGATCGCGTGCCGCGATAAACCTGCCGGCTTGCTCCATAAAGTGTAGATACTCGTCGTCCCGCTCGAAGGGGTCCGTTAGAATCGCCATACGATACAGCGCCAGCGCCCGTTTATGGGCGGCGTCTCGCATGATAAATATCAGCTCCGAAGCACGCTGTTCATCCACCAGCGCCGTCAAGCGCTGGCTATTGGCTTTTATATTGACCAGCCAGATGCTGGCAAGGGCCGCCAATATCGCTAATATAATGCTAAAACCGATAATGATGACCGGCTTAGTTCGATGATGAATCTGCATTCGGTATGGTTTTCATAGGGTTTACTGTAGTATATCGGCATAAATTACAGGGTCTTAAGCGGTATGGGACAGAACAGGGGACGGGTGCTAACGTAGGTGAGCCTTTTGAAACATGCTAACCATTAATCCAACAATCGCCCATGCCTGGGACGTCCCCATCGCGCAAGCGCGGGATATTCAGCTTGCGCTTAAAGAAAAAGTAATTCGTCAAGACCGGCTGAAAAAAACCCTCAGCCGTGTGGCCGGTGTGGATGTGGGCTTTGAAGATAACGGTAAGATAACCCGGGCGGCGGTTGCCGTCTTAGACTTTCCCAGCCTGGAGTTAATGGAATATGCCATTGCCCGACGCGATACCCGTTTTCCCTATGTGCCCGGTTATTTGTCGTTTCGAGAAACGCCGGCCGTACTGGATGCCTTGCAAAAGCTTTCCCAGCTTCCGGAAGTTCTGTTATGCGACGGGCAGGGTGTCGCGCATCCGCGGCGCTTTGGTCTGGCTTGTCATATCGGGGTGTTAACCGAGATTCCTACCATCGGCGTGGCGAAAACCCGTTTTATCGGCACCCACGCCACCGTGCCGGAGGAAAAAGGCGGATATGTTTCTTTAATGGATCACGGCGAAGAAATCGGCGCGGTGCTGCGTACCAGAAAAGGCGTTAAGCCTGTGTACGTGTCAATTGGCCACAGGATTTCGCTACCGACGGCCATCCATTTAGTGATGCAATGCGTGACCAAATACCGATTACCGGAAACCACCCGCTGGTCGGACAGAATCGCTTCCAATAAAACGGGAGACTATTAATCCAGGCCCGAAGAAATGCATCACCGTTGTGTAATCCGGCGATTCTAGGCTGTATGCGTTTGGCTGTTGTATTTGTTGCACAGTACACACGTTATTTTGGATTGCCCGGCGAGGTATGAATGTAAAGCCAGATCAATCCCCCAATGCCGGCGATCAACGAGGCGAACAGGATGCCGGTTTTCGCCATGAGTAGGAAGTCGTCTTTACCGGCGTAAGCCAGTTCGCCGATGAATATCGACATGGTAAATCCGATTCCACCCAACAATCCCACGCCGATGATTTGTTTGAAATTAGTACCGGTGGGCAGTTGGCCTATGCCCAGTTTCACCGCCACCCAGGAAACCCCGGCGATGCCAATGAGTTTGCCGAAAATCAATCCGGCCATAATGCCCAGGGTAACGGGGTGCGAGAATACCAGTCCAATCTGCGAGAAATCGATGGGGATGCCGGCGTTTGCGAGCGCAAAGACGGGCACGATTAAAAACGCCACCGGCATATGCATGGTGTGCTCCAGGCGCTGTAAAGGGGTTTCCACCATGTGCACGCTGTTTTCCAACGTTTGTAGTAAGGCGCGTTGGTCTTCGTTGCGCATAATACTTTCACCAGGCTTGTGGGCGCTATCAAAGCGATTCATCAAAGCACGCACATGCTTGCTGAAAAAGGCAGGTTCAAATTTTGGCCGGGCCGGTATGGCCAGCGCTGTCAAGACGCCGGCCAGCGTAGCATGCACGCC
>JAJDNG010000035.1 GCA_022340845.1 Gammaproteobacteria bacterium
GGGTGGTAGGATTCTATTATCTGAATATGGGCGAATCAATTTTGGCATGGCCGAGGATCTGGTCATTGACGCATCGCCGGATGTGACATTTCATGTGGATGTGGCGTGGCGGTTTTAATTATCTTCAACGCCACGCAATACATTGCGTGGCAACCCAGGCACGCTATGAGGTCGAAAACAAAAAAACGACTATTAAGCCAGCGGTCCGCCGTGATGAACCAGTTTGTGGCAAGTTTCGTCGCCGCGGTGCTCAATTTGAATCCGGGTGATGGCGGCATAGGCTACTTGAATGCGGAACATGTTTTCGATGGGGATGCTTAAACTGTGGCAAATAGCGGCGCGGGTGACGCCGGCGTGACCGATGATGATGATATGTTTACCACCATGGCGGGCTAGTAAATCATTCCAGGCGCTGAGCACGCGCATTCTAAATTGGCCGATGGGTTCGGCGCCCGGAGGCACGTTGCTATGCGGGTCGGCCCAATAGCGTTCCAGGGCATTGGGATAGTGGGTATGGATATCCTCCGGTGTGCTGCCTTCCCATTGCCCCCAACTGATTTCTTTCAATCGCTCTTCAAAATGCAACGCCAGTCCATGGCGTTGAGCCAATTCGGTGGCAAAGGCGGCGCAGCGGGACAATGGAGAGCTGATGATGACATCCCAGGGATGGTGATGCGCCACGGCCTCTCGCATTTGTTGCCAGCCGTTATCACTTAAGGGATCGTCTTTGTGGCCGCGGTAACGCCGCCCTCCGACCGGTTCGCCATGGCGCATAAGATCAATGGTGGTGGTTTTAACGTCACTCATGGAAGATGCTTAACTGGCCCATCCTGCGAGAGTCAATAGGGCTATGATGGTAATCCATACAATGATGGTCCGCCGGCACAAACCTAATACGTCATGAATCGTCTGACCGTCGAACACCTTATGATCGGTTTCGAATTGAATGGCGCCAAGACCTGTGTCTATAAGCATATTATTGGCGGCATCGGGATCCAGGTGGTCGTACGATTTGTGGATTTTCCATTGATGAATGGCATCTACAAAACTGCCGCTGACGGCATAGGTGATGGCGGTCAAATGGGAGGGAATCCAGTTTAAAATGCTGAACAGCAACTGGGTACTTTGATAATAGCCATTGTTCTCGTCGGTTTGCCCTTCGAGATTTTCCTGGCGCACAGATTTTAATAAAACATGATTGAGCCGGTAGAGTACCGCGCCGACCGGGCCGAGTATGACGAACCAGAACACCATGCCCAGGAAATTATTATTGGTGGCGATCAACAGGATTTCGTTGATTCTGCGTATCAGCTGAGTCTCTTCTTCCGGTTGGGGTTCGCCTTCGAGAATTTCCGTGACCAATTCATTGGTTTCTTTTTGATCGCCGCGTTCCAGGGTTTCAACGTATTTGTTGGCCCGGTTGTGCATGTCGCGTGGCCCGATGCAAAACACAAACACGGCGACACTGAATACAAATGCCAGTAAAGATAATAAATCCCCCAACTGTTGGTAAATCAGGGCGACTATGGCGACTGGTATGAATAAGGTGATCAATAATATCACCGTGTCGTTGCGAATGGACCATTGTCGTAATTTTTGTCGCATCCAATCACTGTAGTGGATAAACCAATCGAATTTACGAATCGATTCTACCGATTCGGCGAATTTATCGATGGTAATACCCAATAAGATCACTAAAAGGGACATAGTGTGCGTTCCTGTGTTTGTTATTGGTAACTGCTTTTTGGTGTTTGGTGGTTGTTTTTGGTATTGGTTGTTTGCCGATTAGTTGACCGGTGTTAGCGTACCGGCTCGCGGTATTTCGACATGAAGTTCATAAAGTATAACAGAACTTTATAGGGGAATTGGCGCTATGCCGAACCGGCCAGCAATCGTCGTAGTTTTTCCCACTCGAAGTGGGGACCCGGATCGGTTTTTCGCTGAGGAGCAATCTCGCTGTGGCCCACAATGTGATCCGGGGTCAAATCGGGATAAGCTTGCAGCAACGCGTTGATGAGACTTGCCAATCGCTCATATTGGCAAGGCTCAAAATCCTGCGTGTCGCAACCTTCCAGTTCAATGCCAATGGAAAAATCATTGCAACGTTCACGGCCGCAATAATTGGATTGTCCCGCGTGCCAGGCGCGCTTGTGGAATGGGACATATTGAATAATTTCGCCGTTGCGGCGGATCAACGCATGTGCCGATACTTGCATTTGATGAATTTGCTTAAAATAGGGATGGGCGTGCGGGTCCAATCGGTTGGTGAATAAATCGTCAATCCACGGGCCGCCAAACTCCCCCGGCGGTAAACTAATATTATGCACCACCAGTAAATCCACGGGCGTGCCAGCGGGCCTATCGTCAAAATTAGGGGATGGGACTTGTCTCGCCAGGTCCAACAAGCCAGTATGGGGATCAACAATCATGGAAAAAGACAGACTCCGAAAGTAATGATAAGGGAAGTAATATACAACAACATGTGCTCCAACAATATGCATTCCAATAACGTCGCTACAACTATGCGTTCCAACATTGCAGGCTCCAAACACGGAGGTGCTTCAATGACGCTTGGCAAGCGTCGGTGGCGGACCAAAGCGCGCAACGACCGGATTGTTTGTTCAAAACAACAAAAATTGCTGGGTCTTATTCCCCTGGGATGCGTTGTGCTGACTCTGTGCCTGTTTAGCGTCTCGCTGGCGGCAACGGCAGGGGCTGCAGTGGAGGTGGTGGATGACAGCAATCGGACCATCCGTTTACCTCGGGTGGCGCAGCGCATTGTCAGCTTGGCGCCCCACATAACGGAACTATTGTACGAAATAGGTGCTGGCAAAACCATTGTCGGTACCGTGGATTACAGCGACTATCCGGAGGAGGCCAAGCATCTTCCCCGCATCGGACGACACAATGCGCTGGATTTGGAAACCATTGTCATGTTGCGACCCGACGTTGTTATCGCATGGCGTAGCGGCAATCCCGTACACCATGTGGAAAAACTCATTAGCCTGGGTATACCGGTGTACTACAGCGAACCTACCCGGTTGCTGGACGTGGCCGATACGTTGCTGCGTTTTGGTCAGATCACCGGGAGGCAGACCGCGGCGAAACTGGCACAACAGAAGTTTGTTGCCGATTATCAGCGTCTGAAAGCGCGCTATCAGCAGCAGTCCAAAGTCACGGTGTTTTATGAAATCTGGAACCAACCCATGATGAGTGTCAATAGCGACCACATCATTAATGAAGTGATTGAATTGTGTGGCGGTGACAACGTATTTAAATCTCTCGCGCCGCTGACGCCCACCGTCAATGTCGAAGCGGTACTGAAAGCCGATCCTCAGGTGATTATCGCCAGTGGCGTGGGTGATGCCCCGCCGCCGTGGCTGGGGGAGTGGGACAGATGGCAGGCGTTAGCGGCGGTAAAACGCGGTCATGTTTATTCCATCAATCCGGACTATATTCATCGGCAAACCTCGCGGATACTGATCGGTGCCGCGCGGGTTTGCGCGTTTTTGGACAAGGCGCGTCAGCCGTGAATCGATACGACTTTTCCATGGGGCTGGCCGCACACAAACTAAAAGAATATTATCGCGGCAACGTGCGCAATGTCGTTGTCACCACAGACGAGGGGCTGCGAGTGCAGTTACCGCTGGACGCTTTCAGGCCCTATGTTACCCAGGCGGGCATTTTCGGCGTTTTTACCGTTTATGTGGATGAACACCACAAGCTGGTGCGGTTGGAGAAAACAGCATAGGAGTAAGGGCTTGCATGTGTGATGTCAGAACTGTGTTAGAAAATAAAAACGCCTCCAGTGAGCATTGAAACCCTGCGTATCGGTGTGGACTTGGGCGGAACAAAAACCGAAATTGTCGCCCTCTCCCCCCAAGGCCAGGAGTTGATCCGGCACCGGGTGGCATCCCCCCGCGACGACTACCAGGCAACCCTACACACCATAACCACCTTGGTGGCTAAAGTGGAAAGCGAGTTGGGTGCAACCGGCACGGTCGGTATCGCCACGCCGGGGACGTTGTCGCCGCACACGGGCCGCATGAAAAACGCCAATTCCGTCTGGCTCAATGGCCAACTCTTGAAGCAGGATGTGGAAACGGCCTTAAAACGCGAGATTCGTCTGGCCAATGATGCCAATTGTTTCGCGCTGTCCGAGGCCACCGACGGTGCCGCGGCAGGTGCCGAGGTAGTATTTGGCGTCATTGTGGGTACGGGGACCGGCGGTGGTGTTGTCGTCAACGGGCGCGTGCTCAGCGGTATTAACCGTATCGCCGGGGAATGGGGGCACAACCCGCTACCGTGGGCCATGCCCGAAGAGCTGCCGGGACCGGCCTGTTATTGCGGCAAATCCGGTTGCATTGAAACCTATTTGTCGGGTCCGGGCATGGCCGGCGACTATTTATCGTTCGGTGGCGCTATAACCGGCACTATAACCCGCACCATGCTGGACGCCAAAGCCATTGTGCAAAAGGCGCTAGCTGGCGACCCTCTCGCCGAACAAGTCTTGCAGCGTTACGAGAATCGCATGGCCCGGGCGTTGGCCGGGGTCATTAATATTCTCGATCCGGATGTCATCGTGCTGGGCGGCGGCATGTCGAATATCACTCGCTGGTATACCAGCGTACCCAAATTATGGGAGCGATACGTGTTTTCCGATACCGTGCAAACTCGTCTGGTGGCGCCACGCTTCGGCGATTCCAGTGGCGTGCGTGGCGCTGCCTGGCTTTGGCCTGAATGAATGGCCGGCGAGAGCACTCTGGGCAAGTGCGCGGTGTAGCGGTTATTTTAAAGATTTAAAAAACACTTTCGATTTACGCTGAAAGTTATACAACAATTGGCGGCTCATGGGCAGCGCATCGATTTCACCTTGTTCAAAACCGCGCTCCTGAAACCAGTGCATAGAACGTGTCGATAATACAAACAACTTGTCATTACCGGTTTGCTGTGCTTTTTGCTCCACATATTGCAACAGCGCGTCGCCGCGGCCGGTTCCTTGATAAGCGGGATGCACGGCCAGACAAGCCAATTCCGCGGCTTTTGACTGTTCATAGGGATAATAAGCGGCGCAGCCGATAATCATGCCGTCACGTTCCACCACAATGAAATGATTGATTTCCATTTCCAATTTTTCGCGGGAGCGACGTACCAAGATGCCTTCCTGTTCCAGTGGCGATATCAGGTCCAAAATGCCGGCGACATCTTCGATGTGGGCCTGGCGTGTACCCTCGTATAAGTCGGCACTGACCAACGTACCGATTCCGTCGCGGGTGAATAACTCCTGGAGAATCGCCCCATCGGTGCGGCGGCTGATCACATGTACCCGCCTCACGCCGCTGCTGCATACCCGAACGGCACTGCGAAGAATACGTCGTGTCTGGTTCGGTAGTTTGGTTTTGCTATCCAGCAAGTCACTGGCTTTCGCCAAGGTCAGTTCGCGAATGGTGCGTTTGCGCGCGTCCTGCAGTGGCAGATCTTCCGTTAGATAAATAAGCTTGTCCGCTTTTAATGCAATAGACACTGCCGTGGCGACATCTTCGGCGCTTAGATTAAACACCTCGCCGGTAGGGGAATAGCCAACCGGTGGCAGCAACACAATGGTGTTATCGGCCAGTTGCTTGGCGATGGCGGCGGCGTTGATTTTGCGTACTTCGCCGGTGTGTAAGAAATCGATGCCCTCGCGAATGCCGACCGGTTTGGCGGTGACAAAATTGCCGGACACCACTTGCAGCTGCGCACCTGCCATGGGAGAGTTGGCCAGTCCCATGGACAGCAACGACTCCACCTCCACCCGGATGGTGCCCACGGCTTCTTTGACGCACTGCAAGGCAAGATCGTCGGTGATGCGCAAATCATCCACGTACTCAAACTTCGCCCCGGCTTTGGCCAGGCGCTGTTCGATTTGCGGCCGGGCACCATGGACCAGTATCAAACGAATACCTAGACTATCCAGCAGGGCAATATCATGGATTAAGTGTGGGAATTGGGGATCATCCACCGCTTCGCCATTGAACACAATGACGAAAGTTTTTCCCCGAAAAGAGTTAATATACGGCGAAGATTCTCGAAATTGCTGTACAAAGGCGTTGTTCTGGTTTTTTGGCTTTAGTGGCATATTAGGCAGTGATAACCGGGATAGCCCCGTAAACAGTGTTGAACGATGATGTCAGCGCTTGTGAAGCGAACTATAGCGTAATTCCCCCACGGAACACCAATATGCCTTGGAATCTAAGCGTTTGGCCGGATTTGCGCTACCGGTCTGCTACTTAAGCGCCTATTTAAGTGGTATACGTAGTGAGCAGGAGAATTAACGGATTCATGAATATTGCTGTGGAAATAGATATTGATTTTTGATAATGTGGCGCGATATTTCGGCATTGCCGGGGAATTACTGTCATTTGGGCTTGATTTTGCAATTTCGTGCAATTCAACCGAAGATGGTTTTTATGGTTTATAACAGTTGATAACGATTGAATGTGGGGAGATGCAGTTATGGAACGTAATGTCACTCTTATTGTAAATGCGGCGTGTATCATTGTAATTGGCGTGATGCTGGTCATGCACGCACAGTTCTAACGCTACAATAAACACTTTAAAATAACCCCGCAGGATAAGTGGGGAAGCTAAAAAATATAACCGTTAAGCGTTTGTTAGAGGCCAACAATCGGATTCTGACAAGCAGTTTGCAGGCAAGGGATCTTGCCTGCTTTGAGACTCCTGCAAATAGACGCGCAAAGCCGGATAACAAAAAAAGCCGGATAATAAATCAGTATAAAACGGGTAGCTAACCTGTGGCGCAAGCCAGGCGGGTTGCGGGAATGAAATGGTTGGAAGCGGAGTCCGATTTTGGGAGATCGGTGGAGTTCTGTGTAGGATTAACCGGATAATCCGGTGATCAGGGATTAAACTTTGCTTGCAACGTTAGCTTGCTAACGTTGATTTTTACCAACTGAGCAGAGCAACGTTAATCATTGCTGTAGCGGCAGGAGTTGAAAAACTGTTCGTGCTAGGGACGGTGAACGAGGCTTGAGTGGGGCGAAGCGGCATCAAATCAATCACAGCCATATCGGCTGAATAATTACACAATATAAAATTCCAGGGAAAGGACCCACCACGATAACCGGCTATGTTCTGTAGGGAACGTTCTGAGAGGGAGCGTCCTGTTGTGGAACGTTTTTGTAAGAGAACGTTTTTTTAGAAATTTTCGCAGAGCATTTGTGACGGTAGCAAAATATTTGAAGTCGATCACTGAATCAAGGAATACCCAAGACAGGAAAGGTCGATGGCTGGGAGGTGTTTTGAATTGGCTTAAAGCAGTGGTCTTAAGCCATTGATCTTAAGCCATTGGTCTTAAGTCAATGCGCTTAGGCAATAGGGATTAACACTATCACTACGATATCAATGATGTGCAATGCTTATAAGAGGGTAGCGTGAGCTATTGGGGGAAAACAATCGGTGCCGTCTTTGGCTATTTGATTGGTGGTGCGGTCGGCGCATTGCTGGGGCTGCTGATCGGTCATCTATTCGATAAAGGCCTGCAAGGCAAGCAACATCTGAAATTTACCCGCCTAACGCCGGAACTGCTGGCGCAAATTCGCGGCGAGTTTTTTACCGCGACGTTTGCGGTGATGGGCTACATTGCCACTATTGAGGAAAGACCCGCCGAAGACCGAATAAAACTGGTCAAACACATCATGGACAGGATGGCGATAAAAGAAGACCGCCGCGGTGATGCCTTACGGTTGTTCAACGAAGGGCAAAAGCCGGAATTTCCATTACAAACCATCATCGGGCAATTTTACGTTGCCTGTAAAACTGAGCCCGGTTTGTTGGAAATTTTTATGGAGATTCAGCTGTACGCAGCCCACTATTTCGGAAAAATTCATCCGCTGGTCAAGCAAACCCTGTTGACCATGTGCTATCAACTGGATATGGGTAACGGCGATTACAATCGTATCGAGCGTATGGTCAAGGCAGAATACCAGTCACCCACCCCCAGCCCTAACTCCAAATCCAATTCAAAAAAGCCACGTGTCTGGCGTGGCAAGTCTGCTGGCCTGGAAGATGCGTACGCCATGCTGAATACCACTCCCGATGCATCGGACGAAGAAGTCAAAGCGGCGTACCGACGCCTAACCAGCAAGCACCACCCCGATAAACTGATGGCAAATGGTACCTCCGAAGAAGTGTTGAAATTAGCGGAAGAAAAAACCCGCCTGATCCGGGCCGCATACGAGCGTATTCGTGAAGTTAGGGATTTCTGAGTTAGCGTTTTCAACCTGCTGCAACGCCTGTTTCAAATCACCAATAACGCCCAGCGCCGGCGATGATGATGACGATGAATCCCAATGTAAGATTCAATGCCACTAATTTGCGAATCAACGCCAAGGCATTGGCCGCGCTGTTAAGATCGCTATCGCTAAGCGCTTGCTTCAGGCGACGGTAAGGCACTACAAACACAAACATAAATATCAATATCATCACCCAGCCGATAATATGCATCATTTTTAAGTCCAGGCCGATTGTGCTGAAGCTTCCCCAGACCTGCAGAATCATCCAGTAGCCAGACAGCGGAATGAGTATGACCGCAAGCCATACCCACAGGAAAAAACGTTTAAAGGTTTGCGACCATAATTCCAATCGCACGGACGGTTCCAGAATTTCCGCTGCCGCCGGCCTCAGCGCCATATAGGCGAAGAACATGCCCCCCACCCAGATAGTGGAGGTCAACAAATGCAAAGCAATGGCAACAGGTACGGTCATGGTTTTCTCCCGATGTAAATTCGTGGCACGATGTCACCGCGGATATCACCGCGGTTTTGCGGCATTCGTCGGCGGTGTTGTGGCAGGTGCAATTTGCACTTCCATACTAGGGGCAAGCCTGGCCAGCCAGGTTTGAACACGCGATATTAAGCTTCGTTCAGCGCCTCTAAAGGAATAATCAGCGCCTATTATATGGATTTGGCGGTATTTGTCATAGCCAAGCTTGTTCATTGTCGCTTTTCGGTCAGCGGCCAGTTGCAGCACGTAATCCGGACTTTGGCTGGGCACCAGGTCCAGGAACGCAATCTTGATATTCGCTATCATTTTCCGCAGAGTTTCAGGCTCTATCCAATCAGGATTTACCGAGGAGTAAAGATTCAACGTGACCAGAGCGCTGATTGCCTGGTCACCTCTTTGCTGGGCCACATAACGGCCGGCTGACAAGGCGCCAAACTGATGGCCCAGCAACACAAGATTAAAAATGCGCTTGCTGCGGCAATATTGAATCGCTGCCTGAATTCGACGCTGAATGTTCTGCTCCAAACTCTCCCATTGAGCCGGATTGCGCATCGCCGTATCGTATTGCGGGATCGCGGGAAGCTGAATGGACAAAGTATGCCACCCATAAAGCGTTAGCTGGCGCCGCAGGGGGGAGATAACTTCCGGCCAGTCGGCATGGGTATTGGCATCGTGCAGCAAGATGATACCGCCTTTGGGTTTTTTTATGCGTGCTTCGGAAAAAATGCCTAAAAATGTCTGGTCCGGCTCGCCCAGCGCCACGGCAATGCCTTCGGTCAAGGTCGCTTTTAATTCATTGCTTAACCGCTGTTCGGCGAGTGACACCTCCGCCAACGAGAGTTGGCTGGCGCACATTGATGCCAGCGCAGCAACCAACGCGGGGAGAGAGTTCTTCAATTTTCAGTTCCTTGTCGTTGGCAGTGAGTGGATTTCAAGTCGAAAGGCAAAGCTCAAACTACCTAAAACCCAAATAAACCAAAATCATAGCGTGTGTTATGCCAAATTAGTCCTAAATACATTATAGTCATTCGTAAAAGCTGAAAATTCTGCGTCAATGAGGTAAAGTGCGCTGTTCAACGCCGGCCTGCATGACTCGCCAACGATGGTGCGTGCCTGTTGACGCCCCGTCACTGGTTTGATGGCGTCGGCAGCCAGTCGCCCGGTGACCCATCGGTTGCGGATGAAAAACGCAGGCTTGAGACACCTATTTACCTGAGGAGAGGTCAGAACTATGTCAGATTACCAAATTGCGCCGTCAATTTTGTCAGCCGATTTCGCCCGCTTAGGGGAAGAAGTAACCACCGTATTGGATGCCGGCGCTGATATTGTGCATTTCGACGTCATGGACAACCACTATGTGCCGAATCTGACCATTGGTCCGTTAATTTGTGAGGCATTACGCAAACACGGAGTGACGGCCCCCATAGACGTACATTTAATGGTCAAGCCAGTGGACCGAATTATTCCGGATTTCGCCGAAGCCGGTGCCACGTATATTACATTTCATCCTGAAGCCTCTGAGCATGTGGATCGCACATTGCAACTGGTCAGGGATAACGGTTGTAAGTCGGGTTTGGTATTTAATCCGGCAACGCCGTTAGACTACCTCAAGTATGTGATGGATAAAGTGGACATGGTGTTGTTGATGTCAGTGAATCCCGGGTTCGGCGGGCAAAAATTTATCCCCAATACCTTAAGCAAATTGCGCGAAGCGCGTAAGCTCATTGACGAAAGTGGCTACAATATTCGCTTGGAAATCGACGGTGGCGTCAAAGTCGACAACATCCGGGAAATCGCCGAAGCCGGAGCCGATACTTTTGTGGCGGGTTCGGCGATTTTCAATACAGAAGACTATAAAGCCACCATTGGCGCCATGCGCGAAGAGCTGGCCAAGGCCGAAAAATAATCATCGAACCACAACCAGTTACGAAAGTGGCGTATGCCGCATAGCGGTATACGCAGCACGCGGTTCATGTGCTGGGAAATGTGCGATTAATTGGGTACGTCAATACGCGGTAAAAGTAGATGTCAGCAACAACAAAATCAGTTATTTCAAAACCCACAATGATTCTCATCGATGTGGACGGCACCTTAGTCGATAGTGTGCCGGACCTGGCTTATTGTGTCGATGAAATGATGAAAACCTTGAATATGCCGGTTCACGGCGAAGCCAGCGTACGCAACTGGGTGGGTAATGGCGTGGAAAGGCTGGTGCGACGCAGTCTGATTGGGCAGTTGGAGGGCGAGCCGGATGAGGCGCTGTTTGCAAGAGCCTATCCCATTTTTCTCGACCTGTATGAAAAAAACACCAGTGAGCGCAGCGTTTTGTATCCGGGGGTGCGTGAAGGCCTGGATTATTTGATAAAGAAAGCTTACACCTTGGGCTGTGTGACCAATAAAGCTGAACGGTTCACCATTCCGTTGTTGAAGGATCTGGGGTTGCACGATGATTTTAAGATCATTATCTGCGGCGATACCTTGGAGAAGAAAAAACCCGATCCTCTGCCATTACTGCATGCGGCGAAATTCTTTAATACGCCCCCGGCTCAAGCGTTGATGATAGGCGATTCCATGAGTGACGTAAAAGCGGCCCGGGCCGCCGGATTTCAGATCATTTGCATGAGTTATGGTTATAATCATGGGGTGGATATTCGCGAATCCCATCCCGACGCAGTGATCGATTCCATGGCCCAGTTGTCGCAGATACTATAGTGATGGCAATGGTTGCGAATAAGGTTTGTGAAATAGTGTCGTGAAATAGTGAGCCCGGCAGTGGATCATGGGATCTAGATAGGGTTAACCACAGTAGGCAAAGCAAGCAAAATGTCTTACGCTAAAAAAATCGAATTGGGAAGGTTGCAGTGGACGTGGCACGGGTGCTGGCCATGGCGCGGGTACGCGCCACACCAATGAAAGCTGGTGACGATCATCAAGCAACGCTTTATACCCTGGTACGATTTTTTTAGGTGAACATGAATGAATAAACAACAATTCGCGGAATACGCCCAACAAGATTACAACCGCATTCCGCTCAGCCGACAAATACTGGCGGATCTTGAAACACCGTTAAGTACCTATCTCAAATTGGCGAATTTGCCGTTTTCCTATTTATTTGAATCCGTTCAAGGCGGCGAGAAATGGGGCCGGTATTCCATTATCGGATTGCCGTGCAATACAGTCATTCGCGTGATGGGCAAATCGGTGAGTGTGCACGTTGGGGGGGAGTTGGCTCAGCAACTTAACGTGGAGGATCCGCTGCAATGGATAGAGTCCTATCATGGCGGGTTTAAAACCCCGCACTTGCCGGATTTGCCGCGTTTTTCCGGGGGCCTGGTGGGCTATTTTGGTTATGATACTGTTCGCTACATCGAGCCACGTTTGAGCCATTGTCCAAATCCCGATACTCTGCAAACACCGGATATATTTCTGATGTTGTCCGAAGAAGTGGTGGTGTTTGATAATCTGTCCGGCAAATTGATGCTGGTCGTCTATGTGGATCCCGGTCAGCCGGAGGCTTATCAACAGGGCGAACGGCGTCTGGACGAGCTTTGTGAGTTGTTGTCCAGAGCGTTAGCGCACCACATTACCAGCCAGGCACCACAAACTGTGCATGAGTCGGATTTTGTCTCAGGATTTACCCAGGCCGGTTTTCAACACGCCGTGGACAGCGCCAAACAATACATCGTCGACGGCGATGTGATGCAAGTGGTGTTGTCGCAACGGTTATCGATTCCTTTCCAAGGTAAGCCCCTGGATTTGTATCGGGCGCTGCGTTGCCTGAATCCTTCGCCATATATGTATTACATCAATGCTGGCGAGTTTTTCATTGTCGGCTCGTCGCCGGAAATACTGACCCGGGCGGAAGACGGTGAAGTGACTGTCAGGCCCATTGCTGGTACCCGTCCCCGTGGTGCCAGTGAAGCAGAAGATCAAGCGTTAGAACAGGAATTGCTGGCCGATCCCAAGGAACTGGCGGAACATCTCATGCTGATTGATCTGGGACGCAACGATGTGGGCCGTATCGCCGAGACCGGCAGTGTAAAACTCACCGAAAAGATGGCGGTGGAACGTTATTCCCACGTGATGCATATCGTGTCCAACGTCGTGGGCAAACTCAAGCCTGGGATGAGTGCCATGGACGTGTTACGCGCCACCTTTCCAGCCGGGACGCTCAGTGGCGCGCCTAAAATCCGGGCAATGGAAATCATCGATGAATTGGAACCGGTAAAACGCGGTATTTACGCCGGCGCGGTGGGCTACATTGCCTGGGATGGCAATATGGATACGGCCATCGCCATACGCACCGCGGTGATTAAAGACCAGATGCTGCACATCCAGGCAGGGGCCGGTATTGTGTACGATTCGGTGCCCGAAAACGAGTGGCAGGAGACCATGAACAAAGGTCGGGCGATTTTCAAGGCGGTGGCCATGGTGGAAGCGGGGCTGGATCGAGCCGAGCCGACGTCGGCCTTGGCATCGCAAGGCACCAAGTAATAAGGGATAAGCGGGCCCAGAGGACATTGTTATGTTGCTAATGATCGATAATTACGACTCGTTTACCTACAATTTGGTGCAGTATTTTGGTGAGTTGGGTGTGGATGTGCGGGTGTTTCGCAACGATAAAATCACCCTGCAAGAAATTGAAGCCCTGGCGCCGGAACAAATTGTGATCTCGCCGGGACCTTGCACGCCCAACGAGGCTGGCGTCTCCGTGGAAGCTGTAAGATACTTCGCCGGTAAAATTCCTATTTTGGGAGTTTGTCTAGGGCATCAAAGTATCGGACAATGTTTTGGTGGCAAAATCGTTCATGCCAAAGCGATTATGCACGGCAAAACGTCCATGATTCATCACGACAATCAAGGCGTGTTTGCTGGATTGCGCAATCCTTTTGAAGCCACTCGATATCATTCTTTAGTGATTGAGCCGGCCAGTTTACCGGAGTGTCTGCAAATTACGGCATGGACCAATGATGAGCACGGCGAATTAGACGAAATTATGGGCGTGCGTCACACGTCTTTAGCGGTGGAAGGCGTGCAGTTTCATCCCGAATCCATATTGACCGAACACGGTCACGATATATTACGAAATTTTTTGCAACAATCATCACATAAACGATAACTTACAACAGTACTTAACGAGGGTTACCAACCATGGAAATGCCAGCTGCAATTTCCTCAGTCATCGATCACCGGGATTTGACCGCCGCGGAAATGCAGGCGGTTATGCACCGTATTATGAGCGGCGAGGCGACGCCGGCACAAATTGGCGGTTTTTTGGTGGGTTTGCGCATGAAAGGCGAGACGGTGGAAGAAATCGCGGCGGCGGCGGCGGTAATGCGCGAACTGGCCACCACAGTGAACGTTTCCGGCCCGCATTTGGTCGATACTTGCGGCACGGGCGGTGATGGTGTGAAGACGTTTAATATTTCCACCGCCTGCGCTTTTGTCGTGGCCGGCGCTGGCGGCAAAGTGGCCAAACACGGCAATCGCTCCATCTCCAGCAAATCCGGCAGTGCCGATGTGTTGGAAGCCGCTGGCGTCAATCTGGAACTAAATCCCGAGCAAGTGGCGCAATGCATCAACGAAGTGGGGGTGGGCTTTATGTTCGCACCCAAGCACCACAATGCCATGAAATATGCCATAGGACCACGTCGGGAGATGGGGGTGCGCACCATATTTAATGTGTTGGGGCCGTTAACCAATCCGGCCGGCGCCCCCAGTCAGGTGGTGGGGGTGTTCAGCAACAAATGGGTGGAATCTCTGGCCAAAGTTCTGGCCCGGCTGGGCAGTCATCACGTTATGGTGGTGCACGCCGAAGACGGTTTGGATGAAATCAGTATTGCGGCGTCAACTTTCGTGGCGGAAGTCAAACAAGGCAAAATGCAAACCTACATGGTGACACCGGAGCAATGTGGTATTGCCCGTGGCGACGTGTCGCAACTGGTTGTGGAAGACGCCGAGCAATCGTTGGTGTTGATGCGCCAGGTGTTCGACAATACTCCGGGTCCGGCAAGAGATATTGTGTCATTGAATGCCGGAGCGGCAATTTATGTGTCCGGCTTGAGCGATACCTTGGAGGCGGGGGTTAAACTGGCGCAAGAGAGCATTGCCAGCGGCATGGCCAGGGAAAAATTCGAGGCCTTGATCAAACTCAGTAAGAGCCTGTCAGCCGATTCTTGACACTTTTTTTAAAACAATTTTTAAAACAAATTTTTAAAATAATCCTCAATGGATCACAACGCCCGCCAAAATACCCCCGATGTTCTAAAAAAGATTTTGCAGCGCAAGTGGGAAGAAATCACCGAACGAGCGCAACATCGGTCTATGGAACAACTGCGTCATCAAGTCGCAGACATGGCCGAACCCCGTGGTTTTTTGGCAGCCATCCGCTCCGCGTTGGCGCAACATCGCCCGGCCGTCATTGCCGAAATTAAAAAGGCATCGCCCAGCAAAGGCGTTATCCGGGAAGCGTTTGATCCTGTACAAATCGCCCGTTCCTACGAACAGGGTGGCGCTACCTGTTTGTCGGTGCTGACTGATCAGGATTTCTTTCAAGGCAGCGACGCTTATTTGATGCGGGCAAAACAAGCGTGTGCAATCCCGGTGTTGCGCAAGGACTTTATTGTCGACCCTTATCAGGTGTTTGAGGCGCGTGCCATCGGAGCGGATTGCATATTACTGATTGTAGCCGCGTTGGATGATGCCGCTTTGCTGGAGTTGTCGCAATTGGCTGCGCAATTGGGTCTGGATGTGTTGGTGGAAGTCCACGACAGCGAAGAATTGCAAAGGGCGTTGCGTTTGTCCGTGCCGCTGATCGGCATCAATAACCGCAACCTGCGCACGTTTGACACCAGCCTGGAGACGACATTGCAGTTGTTAGAGGCGATCCCCCAAGACCGTATTGTGGTCACCGAAAGCGCCATTCATTCCCAGGAAGACGTGGCATTAATGCGTGAGCATGGGGTCAACGCATTTTTAGTGGGGGAAGCGTTTATGCGTGCGGCCGAACCCGGTGATAAACTGCGGGAGTTGTTTTTCGCTTAGCAATCTGAGGGTGGAGGGGCGGCCTAGCAGACCGCCATCTGCCATTAACGGGTATTGAATACCACGATGGTTTTGCCGCTGGCGGAAATTAAATCCTGTTCTTCCAGTGATTTTAACACCCGGCCAACCATTTCCCGGGAACAACCCACAATACGGCCCAATTCCTGCCGGGTGATGCGAATTTGCATGCCATCGGGATGGGTCATGGCGTCCGGCTCTTTGCATAAATCGATTAGAGTGCGAGCCACGCGACCGGTAACGTCCATAAACGCCAGGTCGCCAACTTTTTGACTGGTTTTACGCAGACGCAAAGCCATTTGCCCGGCCAGCTCGAACAAAATTTTTGGATCGCTCTCGGCCAGTTGCCTAAAACGGGCGTAGCTGATTTCCGCTAATTCGCATTGGCTGCGGGCACGCACGAAAGCGCTGCGGTTTTGTTGTTCGCCGAATAAACCCATTTCGCCAAAAAAGTCACCGGCGTTGAGATACGCCAACACGATTTCATGACCGGACTCATCTTCGATTAACACCGTCACCGAGCCATCCACGATGTAATACAATACGTCCGGCTTATCGCCAGCATAAATGATAAGACTTTTGCTGGGATAACGGCGCCGGTGGCAATGCTCCAGAAAATGACTGATGGTTTTGTTTTCTTCGGGCGGCCGGATGAGTGGCATACCTTTTTTCATTGCGCTTTGCATGGAAACTGTCACCTTTTACTTGATCGGCTGCCATTGGGTTTGTGTAAATACCACAGTAGCCGGGTTTTGTGAATTGGGCTGCGAAAATGACGACACATTTCGACGTCAGTGAATACCTTGTTTAACTGGTAGCATATAAAGCAAAAATGGTGCCGTCTTCAATGTTTTTAGCGCGAGGAATCGGGTATTGGAAATGAAACAATGGCAGTGACGAGGTACACTATGCCAACTGTAAACCGTTTTGGAGAGAATTTGCCATGAAAGCGCGAATCAAGTGGGTTCAAGATGCTGAATTTGTCGGCGAGTCGGGCAGTGGCCATTCCGTGGTAATGGATGGTCCGCCGGATTTCGGCGGTAGAAATCGCGGGGTGCGGCCCATGGAGATGATCTTGTTGGGATTGGGCGGTTGCACCGCGTTTGATGTTGTGCACATTTTAAAAAAAGCCCGCCAGCCGGTTGTCGACTGTGTGGTGGAATTGCATGCCGACCGCGCCATGCAAGATCCCAAAGTGTTCACCCGCATACATATTCACTATGTGATTTCCGGCAGCGGTTTAAAAGAAAACCAGGTCGAACGGGCCGTGCGCTTGTCCACTGAAAAATATTGTTCCGCATCGATTATGTTGAGCCATTCAGTGGAAATTTCTCATGATTTTGAGGTTGTTGATGCGGGCACCACGGTGTAATTTCACATGGGTGTAATTTAGAGTATGATTCGCAAAAAATATGATGACGACTAATAAGATGACACCCCCTCCGGCAACTGCCGGCCTGCGCCATGTTGCGTTGAATGTTAATGATCTGCCGACGTGCGAGCGATTTTATGTAGAATTGCTGGGCATGGCGGTGGAGTGGCGACCCGACGAAGATAATGTTTATCTGTCCTCGGGAAATGACAACCTGGCATTACATCGATGTGCGCAAAAACCCGCCGGCCAGCAATTTTTGGATCACATTGGGTTCGTCTTAAAAACCCCGCAAGATGTTGACGCGTGGTATGAATTTTTACTGGCCAACGGAGTCAAAGCCAAATCCAAACCGCGCACCCATCGTGATGGAGCGCGCAGTTTTTATTGTTATGATCCGGAAGGTGTGTTGGTGCAACTCATTTACCATCCACCCATTGCCGAAGTCAACTGAGTGCGTTGCAGCAAGTATTATTACTCCCCCCCGGTGATAAAACCCGGTGGATTTACCTTTGAGAGACATGCCCCGTGATGGAATCTTCTAAATCCAAATTAAAACTAAAAGACTTCAACAATCTTACCAAGATCTTGAGTTTTAACATTTATGACATCTGCTTCACGCAGTCAGAGCAACAGCGCCGCCAGTATATTGAATATATAGACGAGGAATACAACGCTGAGCGACTGACCAATATTTTAAAAGATGTCTCAGGGATCATAGGCGCCAACATCTTAAATATTGCGCATCAGGATTATGAGCCGCAAGGGGCTAGTGTCACTATGCTGATCAGTGAAGAGCCCACGGGAACAGAATTGATCAGTAATTCCGAAGCCCCCGGGCCGCTTCCTGATTCGGTTGTCGCGCATCTGGACAAAAGCCATTTGACGGTGCATACCTATCCGGAGAGCCATCCTGAAAACGGCATCAGCACTTTTCGTGCTGACATCGATGTATCCACGTGCGGCAAGGTTTCGCCGTTGAAAGCGCTGAATTATTTAATTCACAGTTTCGATTCGGATATTGTCACCATGGATTATCGAGTGCGAGGATTTACCCGGGATGTGTACGGCAACAAGCATTATATCGATCACGACATCAATTCGATTCAGAATTTCATCGCTCAGGACACCAAAGACCATTATCAAATGATTGATGTGAACGTCTATCAGGAAAATATTTTTCATACCAAAATGATGTTAAATCAATTCGACCTGGATAATTATTTGTTTGGCGTCAATGCCAGTGACTTGAGTGAGGAAAGTTGCCAGGAAATCCGTAAGCGTCTGAGTCATGAGATGCTGGAGATATTCTACGGACGCAATATACCTATGTAGGGTTGCGTCTGCCACGCAATTCGGCTGGCTATATCCAATAGGCGGATTTGGTCATGACTTTCGAGACCAGCTGCATGGCTTTTTGTATCGGCGCCGGTAACTGAGCGCCCCCGGATTTTACGGCGCTGGTGGCGTGCTTGCCTTCATCGATTTTCATTTGTTGTAAAATAGCACGGGTTTTTTCATCATGCTGCGGCAGGCGTTGTAAATGACTGTCCAGGTGTTTCACCACTTGACGTTCGGTTTCCGCGACAAAACCCAAACTCCATTTATCGCCGGCCGCACCTGCCGCTGCGCCTATGGCCACTGAACCCAGATACCATAAGGGATCCAATAAACTGGTACGTTTGCCGAGTTCTGCGGCGCGCTTTTTACACCAGTCCAGATGGTCATTCTCTTCCAGTGCCGCCTGTTCCATGTGGGCGCGTACTTTTGGCAATCTAGCGGTTAGCGCCTGGCCCTGGTAGAGTCCCTGTGCGGCCACTTCCCCGGCGTGATTGATGCGCATCAAGCGCCCCGCCAGGTCTTGTTCGGATTTGGATAACTCGTGTTGCGCTACATTGGTGGCCGGATTTGCCCGCCCGGTGGTGTGGACTCCGCCTAAAACCGTGCGCATGCCGGTGTCAAAGTTGATTAAAAGCTGGTCGAAGGGGCTGTAATGTCTGGTTTTCATGAGCGCCACATTAGCGGATTTAGGACGTAAAAGGCAAGGCCCGCAGAGGCGGTATACGCAGCAACTTTTGGCAGGGTATAATAGCCACCTGTTGATTATCTGAGCCACTTAAGGCGGCAACGCGAAGCAATGCCATACTACAAACGTCATATTTTCTTTTGTACCAACAAACGGGAAGACGGTTCGGCGTGTTGCCAGAATTTTGGTGCGCAATCCATGCGCGACTATGCCAAGCAGCGCTGCAAGGCGCTGGGTATTACTGGTAAAGGCAAAGTGCGGGTCAATACTGCAGGTTGTCTGGACCGTTGCGAAGAAGGGCCGGTCGTGGTGATTTACCCTGACGATGTCTGGTACACCTATGTAGACCAGGAAGACATCGACGATATCATCAACGAGCATTTGCGCAACGGCCGAATCGTCAAGCGGTTGCAAATTTAATCCGTCAAACTGTTTTCCCAGACAACGAAACCATAACATGAGCATCGGTTTTAACGACGGTTCACGGCCTGAATTGCATGTGTACGATGGTTTGGACAAGGCGCCGTGTGCAGGAGAACACTTTTTGATTCCCGGTCCGGCCGGCGGGCTGGAGGCGGTGATGGCTTGCCCTGAGAATCGGGAGGAGAATGGCCCCATCGCGATTATTTGCCACCCTCATCCGCTTTACGGCGGTAGTATGACCAATAAAGTGGTGCATGTGGTGGCCAAGACCTTTGGGGAAATGGGATTGCCGACCTTGCGGTTTAATTTTCGCGGCGTCGGCCATTCACAAGGCCAGTTTGATCAAGGTCGAGGCGAACTGGAAGACCTGGTGGCCGTGTGCCAGTGGTTCAAACAACGTTATCCAAAGTCCCCGCTTTGGTTGGCCGGTTTTTCATTTGGATCGTTTGTGGCTTTTCAGGCCCATCATCGGGTAGGTGCCGAGCGCTTATTATTGATCGCGCCACCTGTGACGAAGTATGATTTCAATGCGCGAACTCAGATTCAAATTCCCTGGCTGGTGATCCAGGGCGGCAAGGACGAGATCGTTGCACCGGACAAAGTATCCGCGTGGGTGCGCCGCCACGGCACTTCGGTCGCCTACGAATGGCTGGACGACGCAAGTCATTTTTTTCACGGCCGCTTGAGTCATATCCGCGATGTCATCAAACAGCGTTGGAGTTGAAGTACGTCATTGAGCGGGTTGGCCATTGTTTTGCTTGACAAGCCGGTCCGTAAGATCTAACATCCTGCACCTTTTCTACGCCTACCGATTTTTGGGGCCTGTAAAACTTTGGAGCCTGTAAAACAATGAAAACCTATAGCGCCAAGCCCGCGGAAGTTAAACGCGACTGGTATGTAATTGATGCTGCTGGAAAAACCCTTGGCCGATTGGCTACCGAGGTGGCCCGGCGTTTGCGAGGCAAGCATAAGCCTGAATACACGCCCCATGTGGACACCGGCGATTACATCGTGATTGTCAACGCGGAGAAAGTGCGTGTTACCGGCAACAAATCCACGGATAAAATGTATTACCATCACACCGGTTATCCGGGTGGTATTAAGGAAGCTTCGTTTGAAAAAATGATCGAAAAATCTCCTGAGCGAGTGATCGAAATTGCCGTTAAAGGCATGTTGCCGAAAAATCCATTGGGGCGAGCCATGTACCGCAAATTAAAAGTGTATGCGGGTCCGGCACACAGCCATGCGGCGCAACAACCTCAAGCACTGGAAATATAAGCACGAAATATTACAGTATTCAATTTCAATCCAAACTACATAGAAAGATTCGACAGTTATGGCAGACACACAATATTACGCAACGGGCAGGCGCAAAAGTTCATCAGCACGTGTTTTTATACGACCTGGTACTGGCAACATCACCGTGAACAAGCGGACTCTGGACAATTATTTCGGTCGGGAAACCGCTCGTATGGTAGTTCGTCAGCCGTTAGAGATTGCTGATATGATGGATAGATTTGATATTAGCGTTACGGTCAGCGGTGGAGGCAATGGCGGTCAAGCTGGCGCCATACGCCATGGGATCACTCGGGCATTAATTGAATACGATGATTCACTACGCTCGCCGCTGCGTCGAGCTGGTTTAGTGACCCGGGATGCGCGGGTGGTCGAGCGCAAGAAAGTTGGTTTGCATAAAGCCCGAAAGCGACCTCAGTTTTCGAAACGATAAGCAATACCCTATTCGTATTAAAAAAAGCGGGAGTGAAAACTCCCGCTTTTTTTTGTGCCCGCTAATTATTGTCACATTTATGCAACATGATGCGACTTTCTGATCGCTCTACTGTTGCACTTTTGTCAATAACTGTTATAAATACGACCAGCTATCGAGGATAAACACTGAAGGAGGGGAATTGCAGATGAAACAAAAATTTATAGCAATCGCGACGGCCGCGGTGTTAATGCCGGCAATCGCCACTGCGGAAGACGACGTCACAGTGTATGGCATGGCGCAAGTGGAAGTGGCTAGCTTTGATCCTCAGGGAGCAGCCGATTCTTACGTTGATGTCGTGGACAATGCCCGCGGCCGCTTGGGCGTGGTGGCAACCGAGGATCTTGGTAGTGGCTTGAAAGGTTTGGCGAAATTCGAATATAAGACGGATACGGCAGACGGTACATCCGCCGACGCGTGTGCCAATGACGATTGCAGTAGCAAGACGGGTGTGTCGTTAACCGCCCGCGAGTTATTTGTCGGTTTAAAAGGTGGATTCGGTCAGGTGGAATTAGGCCGCTTAAAATCAGCCTACAAATACACCGGTGGTGTGGCTTATGATCCGTTTGTCGCAACAACCCTGGAAGCTCGAAAAAATGGCGGCATGTCCGCGGGAGATTTTGGCCATACCGGATTTGTGAGCCAGTCCATGGGGTACAGCTCGCCAAAACTGGGGCCGGTTGACATTCGCGCAACTTATGCGCCGTCAGAAGACGATAGCGCCTACACCGCTTCAGCCAGAGCCGGTTTTAAAATGGGTGAGGTCTTTGTTGCCTTAGCGGACCAAGGCGATAGAGATGGCACCAACGAATATTCAGCCTGGAAACTGGGTGGACAACTGCGTTTGGCCGGCGGCGCCCACAAAATCTCATTGCAGTATGAGGCCACGGAAGACAAGAAGACAACTAAAAAAGAGCCCACGTTTATTTTCGCAGGCTATCAAGGGACTTTCGGTAAAAGCACGTTTGTTGCCCAATTCGGAGCCAATGACGCGGACGAGGAAAACAAAGATAAAACCTATTATGCTTTAGGCGCGATTCACAAATTTTCGAAAAATACCCGGGTGTTTGGTGGGTATCGGGCCACTGACGCCGACGATGATTCCGGTCAAACGGTGATTAGTATAGGCATGCGTAAAGACTTTAAATAATAACAACTCACATACCGGCTAAGAATAATAAAAGGTAAGACTACTCGCGGGGCTCATCGGGCCCCGTTTTTTATTTTCCATGAGATCGGAGAGTGGGTTGGGTGGCCGGTAGGCTTGCTTTTCAGAACTAAATTTGTAGCATAGGGAACCTCATGGGTATTACAAGGTAGTAACGCTGTATGCACAGATCAGTCAGTTTATCGCCATTTAAGATTTTCCCAGTCGCTTTTTATTTTCCGGGGATTCGCGCGAGGGCCTGTTGGGTAATTTTATTACTATGGCTTGTCGGCTGTTCCAGCGGACACATCAAGGAATACGAAGCCATATACTGGCCGAATCCACCGGATGCACCCCGGTACGTATACGAAGGCACATTGCGTAACAGCGAGGACATGCTGGCGTTTACCGGTGGTGCGAGTTTTAAGACCGCAATCACGGGAGGAGTACCCCGAGGCACGGTGGCGTTTCAAAAGCCGTACGATATTGCCGCCAGAAACGGAAGAATTGTAATCAGCGATACAGTCTCTCATGTGGCCTCCATATGGGATGTTGCCGCAAAGCGCGTCTACGCTTTTGGAGTGCAAGGCAACGATGCAATCATAAAACCCGGTGGCGTGGGTATGGATGGTCGTCAATGGATTTACGTCGCTGATATCGGAGATCACATTGTTCGCGTCTATGATCCGCTGGGAATGTTTATACGGCAGATTGGGGGGCCGGAAGATTATCTGCGACCGGTGGATGTAGCGGCCAATGTCGATGGTCAACGAGTGTATGTCGTGGATAGTGGTGGTATAGATTCGACTCAACATCAAGTGATCATTTACGATGGCGACGGTAACAAACTTAAGTCCATCGGTATCAGGGGGGATGGGCCGGGCGAGTTTAATCTGCCTATACAGGCAGCAGTCGCGCCTGATGGCACTTTGTATGTGCTCGATGCCGGCAATTTCCGGGTACAAGCGTTTGATTCTGAAGGCAACTACTTACGGCAGTGGGGTAAAGTCGGCAGAAATTTCGGTGATTTTGCCAGGCCCAGGGGCATTGCGGTGGATGAGGACGGCAACATTTACGTCACGGATTCCGCGTTTCGCAATTTTCAAATATTTAACCCTGCGGGTGAGTTGCTCATGGCGATCGGAGGCGAAACTTATGATGATTTGCCAGGACAATATTCCCTACCGGCGGGTATAGCGGTTGATGAGCGAAATAATGTGTTTGTGGTGGACCAAATATTGGGCAAAGTGGATATAATTCGAAAACTGTCACCGGGGGAAACTGCCAAGTAAGGTTCGAATCGATCGACGACGTACTAGCCAGCGTGTGACGTTGCCAGTTGAGGTAATTAAATATTCATATATCGCCAAAAGTTTGACAGGTAAATTATGGATTGTCAGTGGTTCGAATCAAAAACGGTTTTATAGCGCAAAAAACCCACTTTTCCTCGCGAGGTAGTCTGCGGGCTAAGCTTAACTTGTTGGTTTAGCAAATTAATTTTTCTTATCGCTAATTTCGAAATGGGAAGTTAATTTAATAATTTTATCGCTTTTTGTTTGACAAAGAATTTGATCATATGATATTAATTACTAATCCAGAGCAAAACTTTAATTTAACACGTTTACCACTTGAGCAGCAGGGAAGTGCTGTCTTTGGTGGTAATCCTCACAGAGCGAAGGCATAGGGGGTAAAACAATGAAGCACCGTTTATTTTCGAAAACCACAATAGGGATGGTTGTCGCCGGCGCAGCAATGATTGCTGCTAATTCAGCAATGGCAGCACAACCACAGATGAATAGTATTGCTGACTCCTGGCATAACTTGGGAGCCAACAATATCAAAGGCGGAACACCAAATAATCCGGCTGATGGGCAACCTAACCACTCAACGGCGACTGGGGAAATCTGCGTTTTCTGTCATACGCCTCACGGCGGCGATGTTTCTGCAGCGGTTCCGTTGTGGAACAGGCAGCTGGGCGACCCAGCAAGCTATAACCGTTACAGCGCCAACGGAACGACGACGTTTGACGCAGAAGAAGATGACATCGGTTCAGTCACTATCGCTTGTTTGTCTTGTCACGATGGTGCGCAGGCCATTGATGCGCTGTTAAATGCTCCCGGTTCCGGTAATTATTACGCGCCCGGCTCGTCAACTGAAGCTCAACGCAGAGACTGGACGGGTGGTACGAATATGAGCGGCTCCGACGTGGGTGGGGTCAGCCGCTTGCTGGGTACCATTGTCCAAAATCTTGGCACAGACTTGAGCAACGACCATCCTGTTAGTATGCAGTATGCCGGTGGTGGATTGGCTGGTGTTGACGGTGTAATATCCGGTACTTCCAGAGATGGGGACTTCACCTCGCAAACGCCCAGAACGATAACCAAAGCCGATTCAACCACATACGACGTATTTTTGGATGCTGAAGCTTCGGGTAATTCCTCGATCAATACAGTGTTTTGGATTGAGCGCGGCAGTGAGTCACAGAATCCGACAGGCAGAGACCGTAGCGATGTGATTTTCTACACCCGTAATTTTACCTCTCAGGCGCCGGGTGGAGCTAATGGCTTTCAGCCCTTCGTAGAGTGCGGTTCTTGTCATGATCCGCATAACGTAGACAATCCTACTTTCTTGCGGGTGTCCAACGGGATTGCCGGTGACTTGACTACCACTTTCCCCGATGCAGCAAATGATGCCGCCAGCGGATTGTGCCTAACATGTCACGATAAATAAGCTCATTCCCGTTTAGTTGTAAAAAGGCAGCTTGGTGTTGTTCATCTCGCTGCCTTTTTTATTGGGTGCAATTTTTCAATTGGGTATTCGCGCGAAGTATGGGGTATATTCTTTTGTTTTATAAGTCTGGTTACGTTCGGGTTCTTTTTTGGGTGGTTTTATGTCTAATGCTCACCGGACACAGTGTTTTTGCTGAAGAAAAAAACGCAGAATCTGAGGGAGATACCAGCGAAGCGGACTATTTCGCCATCATTAATAATCAAAAAGTCAGTGCGGCCGAATACATTTACCGGTTCAGGAAGTCGCTTAGGGAAAAGTTTTATCATGGCAAAATATCGAAAGAAGAGTTAGACAATTTTAAAAAAGAAGTGGCGGACGAATTAGTGCGCGAAGTGTTGTTGGAACAAGAGGCCATAAAACAAGGGCTACGACCGGATTCTGATCAAGTTACTCAAAAGCTCAATTCGCTTGATGAAAAATTCACCAACGCAGAGTCCGAGGAAGAACGGGATAGCTGGAAGAAAGACCGCGAGCAAGTGCTGCCCATCATGAAGACACGTATTGAACGGGAATTGTTAGTTACAAAACTAAAAGAGCAGGTAAAAAACGTTACAACGCC
>JAJDNG010000134.1 GCA_022340845.1 Gammaproteobacteria bacterium
TTAGATTTTACCTCCAGCTTATGGAAGCCAACACAAGCTCCATAGCTACCGGCGATGATCCAGCAGCATGGATCGTCGCGAGCGTTCGGCTCTGAAATGAATTGTTTTTTGGGGAAACACGGCCTGCGCGGCACAAATCTGGCCGCGGCATGACGTTCCCATTCCTATGATGCTGAAGCGATTTTGCGACGGAAGGTTATTGAGTCACCACCGGACTGCTTATGTCTCGGGATTTTGTTTTTATCTCGGTTGTATCGCCTGACTCCCAATAGTCGCTTCCTATAACTCACGTCCCAACTACCTAACTTCTTATACTCGTGCGCCGCCCTCACTGGTAATAGCGTGACAACGAGTCATTTCCGGTTTTATTGACGATTCGAATGATTTTAGGCTTGCTTATGTTGGCTTGTATTGTTTTATGTTTTTTCTAATCATAGCCGCTTGTTTCACTACCATAGTATAAATTGCATATAGCCGGAAGCACTTTTTACAAAATATTTACGTCACGCAAGCCACATGATTAAACGGTATACATTTATTGGAACACGCGCAGCATAAGCCAGCATACATGTGGATTTTCACAAGACACTATGTAGGAAATATATTACAACCAATTACCAATAATAAGGAAAGGCGACCAGTATCCCGGATGGCGATAGCGCACGTTTTCCATAAGCTTGTTTTGTGCATGCTGCAAGGCCTGGGCCTTGCTTAGGTTTTTGTCCAGCAACTGGCGGTAAAATTCCGTCACCAGGATCGCGGATGCCTGATCATTGATCTCCCACAACGTGGCCAGTGCGCTGCGGGCACCGGATTTAATCGCCACGCCGGCCAACCCCAGGGCGGCCCGGTCATCACCGGCGGCGGTTTGGCAAGCGCTTAACGTCAGCAGCTCTATGGGTTTATCGCGATTACGACTTAATGCCGCATATTTCCCTAGCTGATCCACTGTAATGCGGTCATCGTAGGTCAGGATGTAGGAGCCATCCACATCCCCGGTAAAAACGCTATGGGAGGCGATGTGAGTCACCGAATACGAAGTGTTCTGCAAGGCGCTACTGATACTGCTTGTTACAAAATCCCGATTCAGCAACAACTCGCCCACGTACAAATCCTGGATTTCCTCCAACTCTCCCTGCACATGTTGTAATGCGGGGAAACCCTGCACCGGTTCCGACAAGCCACTCAATAGTATTTTCAAATGGTCCCGGTTCAAGGGCGAAGGATCGGTCATTTTCAGCCCAGGGGTTGTGGCAATGGCGTATTTGGCGATCAGAAAATTCTCACCGTCGTGCAGCACAGAAAGCGGAATGGTACGTAGCGCCTGATCAGAAACCACCACCAAAGTATCGATACCGCGCTGCTTGAAATCAGCTTCCATAGGGGAAATCAACCAGTCATACAGGGTTTTGGAATACGGTAAATACTCGCGGGTTTTGCGTTTTTCCAGTTTGATGCGCAATTCGCGCACTTGCTGGGTCACTTGCGCTTCGGTTTTTGCCACGGTATAACGCTCTATACCTGAGGAATAACTCACCAGCAGCTCAGTACGGTCGGGCAATAAAATGGGATAAATCACCGCGGTGTTATCCGCAAGAGTCTCATCGATTAAGGTCTCTTGGGAGTCCGTATTGACAACGCAACTGTCCTTAAAGTAATCCTGCAGCTCCGCCTCTTTTTGCGATTCAACGGTATTTCTCGCTTCCAGTAAATAGCCTGATATAGCCTGTTTTTCCTTTACCGCCGAGGACTTTTGCAGTAACAAGTCAGCCAACTCCAGGTACACGCCACCTTGCGTTTCGCGAAACGATATACTGTCACCGAGGTTGCTCCGGGTCAGCTCATGGCGGATCGGTTGTAATGCATCTTTGGCAAAACGATAATACTGTATCGCCTCATCCAGGTTACCCAAGGACATTTGCGCTTTGCCGGCTTGCCACTCCCACTTGTAGAGCAAATCCGGTGAATCGGCTTGCTGGGCATAGAAGATGGCTTTTTCGTTTAATACCAAGGCGTCCTGCAATTGGCCGGCGTTGGCATAAATTCCCGCCAGTACACCTAATACGTGGGAAGTCAACCGCTGGTTGTGCAGTTGAGACGCTAATCCCAACGCTTCGTTGAGTTCGGCGACGCAAAGTGAAGCCAGCGCCTGATTCGCTTGCTGGGTATGCTGCAATAGTTTTTGGGTGATCTCTCCCAGCTTAACCGCGGCATGTGCTTTCTCGTAAGAGATCGGTTCCGCCCGCAATTGTTTAAAAGCGGCATCGATATAACGTTCCGACTCAGCATAATTTTGCCGACCATAGTGGACCAGTGCTGCATTGGTTTGCGCCCGTACCGCCACCAGGGGCTTGTTGACCTTGTCTGCCAAATAACGGCTTAGTTCATAGGCTTGTAAGGCCTTGTCGTAGCGCTTTTCAAACGCATGCAAATTGCCCTGGTCGTTTAGAATCAATGCCTCCAGTTGCACGTCCCCCGTCAATGCCGCTTTGGCTTTGGCTTGCACGAACAACGAAGCGGCTTTATCCAATTTGCCGGCGTACAGATACGTGCCCGCCAAACTGCTTAAGATGTGCGCTTCCAAACCACGGTCATTGGTGTTTTTCACCAGGTTCGCAGCCACTTCCAGGCTTCTGGTCGCCCGCCCATACATGCCGATAGCCCGTTGTGCGGCGGCCAGGTTAAACAAGGCGTTGGCCTCTCCCAGCACATCGCCTGCCTGGCGGTACTGACTGGCCAAGCTGCGGAAATACGCGACCGCATCCTGGTAAAAACCACGCTCCAATAATTTTGCGCCAATGTGCTGTTTGGCGATCAAGGAAGGTTGTTCCGCCTCCAGGGCAGCCAGCATCGCTTGCGTTGGCTGGGCTGATCCCAGCGCGGGCCAAAGACTGAACCAATAACACGCCAGTAGCATCGCCCGCCAGCGCCAGAGATTGTGGCGAAAAAACGGTGTCGGTTGGTCTGTCAGTGAGTCCGTTTGAGCATTGAGTTTGTGTAAGATGCCAGCCATAAGGTTTCCTTGGTTTGATACCGGTGTGCTTTTTATAGATTAATTTTTATAGATTAGTTTTTATAAGTTGGTTTTTACAGGTTAGTGGCGATTCTGTAATGATTGCCCATTGACACTTTCCAGTGCGATAAATCAATACACCACCCAGGCCACCACTTTGTTGTCGCGCAATTGAAATGTAATACCTTCATTTACATACACCAAACTGCTCCCCTGGGTGGTGGTTAAATCCATGGTGGGCATTCCGTACGCGTCAATTACTTTTTGCTGACCGTCACCGATTTTCACACCATTTTTGGTTTTACCTCGATAGCCGGCTTCGGCTAGCAACACCCGGATTTCTTCGCCTTCGGTAATGGTGGTTATACCGTTTTTAAAGCGCAATGTGGTATGGCGGGTGTTTTTCAGCGGAAACTGGGTTTTGCTGGGTCGCCCCCATTCATTAGGCACCTCATCGGTATAATTACCCACTTGAATACCGGCCAGCATTTCGTTTTTCTGAGTCACCAGCCCATGGGAATTGTTTTCGGTGCCTCCCAGTTGGTACTTAGCCTGCAACAGTTTGACCCAGTTGCTGTTTGAATCCAGCTGCATGTATTGACGCCAATAATTTTTTGCCAGGCTTTTATTGTTGCGGGAATATTCCACTTTACCCAGGTTGAACAACGGATCCGCATAGTCCGGGTCTTGTTTTCGTGCCTGGGTGAGGTATTCAACGGCCTTCTCGACGTTTTCGGCGTTGTAAAACGCCACCCCCAATACGTTCAATAACACCGCATCATTGGGTGTGTACTTCATTGCGTCTTTTAACAGCGCGATGGCTTTAAATGGCTCGTTATTCGATACATAAGCACTGGCCAAATTTTTGTACGCCAATAAATAACTCGGGTCTTGTTTGATGGCGGCTTCATAATATTCAATGGCGGTGGCGATATGCTGCTCAAAGCGCCGGCGGTTTTCCTGCGGACCTCGAAACACGCTGCCGCTGGCACGAGTGATAGGGTCTATGGTTAATGACATTTTAAAAGGAATGTCACTTTGCTTATCGGTACTGGTGGTCAGATAACTCAAAGCCAACTGGTGGTGACTGACGGCGAGGTTGTGATGCACTTCGCGCCCCGGATAATGACGGAGAAATTCTTCAAAGGCCGCAATGGCTCCTTCAAAATTGCCGGACTGATAAAAGAGAAGTCCCAGGTGGAAAAGTTCGGCCTGATCCGAGACTTGCTGCAAACGCGCCAACACTCCCGCCGTGCGTTGGGCGCTGGTGGGATGGGTGTCTTTATCCAGCGGTTCCGACGCCACCCGGCTTACATCCAACAGACGCTCCCATTCTTTAAAAAAATTGTCCTTGGGATCTTTACCGATTACGGCGCCGACATTAAATCCGGCCATAGACGCGAACAACACACCTTTTTCGTCGGCCCGCAATTCTTTCGCGGCGACTTTGTCCGCCTCACCAATAATGCCTTTGATCTGGTTCAAGACAGACTCACTGGAAACGCCTTTGCTCCTGGAAATGTCAATGGCATTGAAAAAGTTAATGTGCCAGAAATCATCATCCAACAAATGAGCGATTTCATGAGCCAGCACAAACGCCAGTTTATCCTCGGCGTTGGTCGGCCTCTGATAGCATAAATCAAGCACGCTCTCGGAAACGATAACCCATCCATCGGGAATGGATACCGGCAAGGTGATGTTTAATGGATCTTCTTTGATAAGTAACAATCGCGGGTGCACCCCAAGCCGGCTTCCCGCCGCGTTTAATATGCGCTCGAAAATCACTTGCGCCTGCACGGCGCGTCGATCTTTAGCCGGATTGAGTTCGGTGTAGTTCTGCCGCCAATATTCCACCCGTTCTTTGGGGTCCGGGACCAGTGAAGCTTGCAACCATCCACTGGCCAACGAGGCTATCAAAAATACCGTCGTCAGCCGTACAACCACAGTTGCTGGTATATGTTTGTATCCAATAGCCGGCATAGCGTTTTGATATGATCCGCGTGATATCACCCTAAAAGTGCCTGCAAATTGCGTAATGACTCTTGCAAGCTGCGATAATCTCGGTCGGACAACGACGGGCGTTGCCCGGACAGTGAATGAGCAATGGTTGCAATATTCTCCAAGGAGTTTTGTACACCCGGCGGCGCATTCAACCGTAAAAACGCGTTTTGCAAATAATCCAGTTGCGCGGCGTTAGCGAGTCTGACGACAGCTGCCGCATCTTTGGCTTGCACTGCCAAGTTGGCATTAAACACCCAAATTCCCGCCCGGTACAATACTATTTGTTGCGGCGCGGTGTGACTGAGAAAATTTTCGTAGTCGCGTTGAAAACCGCTGAGTAAACTCAGAAACTGATTGGGCTTTGGTTTTTCGGCTTGCATGCCGGCGTCGAGCATTTCTTCGGCTTTGCGTAACGAACTTAAGGTTACAGCGGACACTGGCTGTTGCTGTAAATGGCTTTGTAATACTTGTAAATGCTTTAATCCCAATTCATATTGCCCGGCATGCAGAAAGGCTGACGTTTCGGCTAACCACGAACCTACCATAAATGCCTGCGCGGCACGTTGCTGATCCATAAAGCCCAGTCGTGCAGATTCATCAAATGAGGTTGACTGCGCAACAGTTTGTTGAACTAATGCCGGCAGTTCCGATGTCGCGATTTGCGCCTGGAAAGCGCTCTGGTCAAACCATAACGATGCGGACTTGGGTGAAAACATCATGATGTTAATCACCAGCAACATACCTGCCGCGACAGCTAATGCGGCCGTCAAGCGATGAGCTTTGAGCCCGTCGTGAGTGCTAGCCCCATGCGTCTGGCCAGTGGCGTTTGCCGGGGAGGAATCGAGCAAAGATTGGCGTTTAGCGGAAAGATTGATGACATTCTTTGGCGAGACAGTGTCTGGCGGGCCATCACTTAATGGGTCATCGTTTACTGGGCCATCGTTTAGCGGGTCAGCGTTTGCGTGGGATCGCATCCGGGCCTGCTCTTGCTGTACTTGCGCCAACACCTTATGCGGTAAATGTTGCCAAAACTCTTCGCCGGGATCTTCTATGGGGAGCTTTTTTGCATTTTTTAACATGACACGCAATCCTTCATATTCCTGGCGGCAATGGTGACATTGCGCCAGATGTTCCGAAACCCGCTTGCGTTGTTCAACTGACATTTCCTGATCATGATAATCCAACAATTCAGCTTGAATCTGTTTACAATTCGGGGAGTTCATAGTGTTCCTTTTTTAGTATTTTCCTTAGAGTAGTGACCGCTTGGTGGTAATGGGCTTTGGCTGTGCCCACCGAGGCGGTCATGATTTCGGCAATTTCCGCGAATGTGCATTCCTGATACAAGCGCAAACGCACTGTGGTTCGCTGTTTACTCGGCAGCTTGTCCACCGCTTGACGCAATAAGCGTTGATGTTCCTCAGTCTCCAGATCCAGTTCGAAATTCCCCTCGGCCACCAGTGGCAGACTTTCCACTTCCACATCGTCCAGACGCTGACGATCATTTGCCCGGAAATGGTTTTTGCATTGGTTGATGGCGATCTGATAAAGCCAGGTTTTAAAACTGGAATCACCATGAAATTGCTCCGCTTTTAAAAACACTTTAACAAATACCTTTTGGGTCAAATCCGCTGCATCAGCATGATTGCCCACTTGCCGAAAGATAAATCCGTACAATTCCTTCTGGTAGCGTTCTACCAGCAGGGTCAATGCAGATTCATCGCCTTGCGTAAATAATAATAATAATTGTTTATCGTCCATGGCCCGGTCCTATCTGTCTGACACCACCCGTAAGTGTGCGGTTTAGTGGAAAAGATTTTCGTCGTAATGAATGCGGTAAATCCGTGATAGCGCAGGTTGGGTTACAGCAATCCTGATTCGTTATCACTTGCCACTATAAAAACACATTCCTGTAATAATCTCAGCGTATTATTCTTCCGCTTTTTAGTGCATTTTTACCACTTTTATTCGTGAATATTTAACATCTATTGCGCACTGGACCGTCTTATAATAAGGAATATTAAACCTACGGTGCAATCACATACAGTGAAACACCAATTGCAATACCCGGATTCTGCGATACGGCCAGCTTATGGGCGAACCACTAAACTTTTAAACGATTTGCGGCGTCATATAGGTTACCGGATGAATCGGGTTGACGTTTATTCCAATAGCGGTTGAGAACACCGATTGAGAAAGTCGTTACTGACCCTAAAGATTCCACCAAAGAGAACATTGATTATGACAACCAGCCATTTCTCTCATGATGTTTCACCGAATGTCACCTCGGGGGGCCATTATCGCGATTTGCCGTTAGAGCTTGCCGAGATCAATATCACTTTCTGGCTGAAAATCAAACACATCCTGCTGACCTTCCGCCAAAATCAGGCGGCCACCATGGAGCAAGTCGAGTATTTGGTGAAGCTAATGGCGGGCGTGCAGGCGGATTTACAGGACACACCTGCGTATATTTTCGCACTGCAACATTGCGCCGGCGTCGCCCGCGGTGAAAGTGCGTGGACCAAACGGCTATTATTTCAAGACGATGACATGTTCATGGAACTGGTGACGTATTTCGCCGATTACCCTACCCCCATTCATGATTATCCGGGAATGGCGATGGTGAATATTCCTCTTAGCGGACGAATGTGCATCGAATATTACAGCGCCGGTCATGCAGCCCTGGAGGCCAGCTACCCTATCGCCAAGTTACGCCGCACGGAAACCCATACTTATGGTGCCTGGGAGGCCAGTATGTGCTTTCCCTGGCAAAAAAACATTCAGGAAATCCGTTCCATCAGCGACCGCAGCATAGTGTTGAGCGCCGGCTTGAAAACCCATCACGGACAGGAAAATTCCTGGTATCTGCCCATATCTCCGCAAAACACGGCTAATTTCTTTGCGCAACGTTTAAAAAGAAACGAATAACGCTTGCCCTATTCTCCTGTGGTATTCCCTACCCGACGTCCCGGATCCGTACTATAATGCGAGGTTTTTGGGATGTCGGTGCCGGTTTGTGTGCTTGTTGAAAATCATGGCTTACCTTAAAATGCACAAAAAACACGCACCGAATCATCGGCTTGGCCAATCTAACCTTCGGGATATCTCATGAGTGAATTGAAAAACGACCGTTTTTTACGGGCATTATTACGCGAACCTGTGGACGTCACGCCAGTGTGGATGATGCGTCAAGCGGGGCGATATTTACCGGAATACCGGGCCACACGGCAAAAAGCCGGCAGTTTTATGAACTTGTGTCAGAATCCCGAATTAGCCTGCGAAGTTACTCTACAACCCCTGGACCGGTATGCCTTGGATGCCGCGATTTTATTCTCGGATATTTTGACCATTCCCGACGCCATGGGACTGGGCTTGCACTTCACCACCGGCGAAGGCCCTAAATTTGAACGTCCAATTCAATCGGAAAAAGAGGTGCGGGCTTTAGGCGTGTTAGACCCGCACGCCGAGCTGCAATATGTGATGGACGCCGTCAGTTTAATTCGTAAAGAATTAAACGGACGGGTGCCGTTGATCGGCTTTTCCGGCAGTCCCTGGACGCTGGCCACCTACATGGTGGAAGGCGGGTCCAGTAAAGAGTTCGCCAAAGTCAAAGGCATGATGTTTGATAATCCCAATGCTATGCACCAGTTATTGGATACCCTCGCCGAATCGGTGACCGCTTACTTAAACGCGCAAATTGCCGCCGGCGCGCAAGCGGTAATGATTTTCGACACCTGGGGCGGCGCGCTGACGCCGCGCGACTACCGGGACTTTTCTCTGCAATATATGACACAAATCGTTGACGGTCTTACCCGGCACGCCGATGGCCGGGCCGTACCTTCCATAATGTTCACCAAAGGCGGCAGTGCCTGGCTGGAAGACATGGCCATGAGCAAATGCAGCGCCGTGGGATTGGACTGGACCATAGACATCGGCGAGGCACGCAAGCGTGTGGGCAACAAAGTCGCCCTGCAAGGCAACATGGATCCGTGTATTTTGTACGCCTCTGCGGCCCGCATCAAAGAAGAAGTATCCACTATCCTGGCCAGTTTTGGTCAAGGAGAAGGCCATGTGTTCAATCTGGGCCACGGCATCCATCCCATGGTAAATCCGGATCATGTGGCGGTGTTCATCGACGCGGTCCATGAGCTAAGCGCGCAATATCACAAACCATAGATACACCCGCTATTGAATCTGCATCCTCAATTGCAACAAGACTGCATGGTGGTGGCAACGCTACGCTTATGCCAGGTGTTGCTAATGGGTGACGCCAATTATCCCTGGTTCATTCTGGTGCCGGACAGGGACAACGTGACTGAAATATATCAACTTAGCAGTGAAGACCAGCGGCAATTGATACATGAATCCAGTTATCTTGCCAAAAGTCTGGCGCAGGCTTTTGCCGCCGACAAAATCAACGTCGCCGCCCTGGGAAACGTCGTACCTCAGTTGCATATTCACCACATCGTGCGCTACCGCGATGATCCCGCCTGGCCGGCGCCGGTTTGGGGCGCGGTGCCAACTAAAACGTACCGCAACGATAAAATGACGGAAGTCGTTAACCGGTTAAAACCGGTATTTGTAGACGAAGTAACCTATTTGATTTAAATCCGCTGTAGTCAGTGCGGTATTGAGGCGAAGCCTGACCTCACCGGATTCGATAATCGATACACGCCAAGAATCAAATTGATTCTTGGCGGCTTGGCGGTTCAAACCTTTGGCGCCGGTGGATAGTGTTTCGGATATGCCACCCGGGCGGCGCCGCTGTCCACCGCGGCCTGAGCAATAGCGGGCGGAATATAGTCGTTTAAGCGAGGATCGAATGGTTTTGGAATAATGTATTGGGGTCCAAATGCCAGATTTTCCACTCCATAAGCGGTTAGAACCGATGCTGGTACCGGTTCGCGCGCCAGTGCGGCCAGCGCTTTGACTGCAGCGATTTTCATGGCCTGGTTGATATCTTTGGCGTGCACGTCCAATGCGCCGCGAAAAATATACGGAAAGCCCAACACGTTGTTCACTTGATTGGGGTAATCGCTGCGCCCGGTGGCAATGATAAGATCCTCCCGAATGGCGATTGCGGTATCGTATGCGATCTCAGGATCGGGATTGGATAGCGCAAACACAATGGGATTCGCTGCCATACTGGCAACCATCTCGGCCGACACCAGATTGGGCCCGGACACGCCGATAAACACGTCGGCGCCTTGCATGGCATCGGCCAAGGTCCGCTGATCGGTGCGTAGAGCGAACTCCTGCTTATATTCATTAAGATCGTCGCGCCCGCTGTGGATCACGCCTTTGCGGTCAACAAAATAAATGTGGTCTTTGCTCGCCCCCAGCGACATCAGCAAGCGCATGGACGCGATTCCCGCAGCGCCGGCGCCCAGGCAAACGATCTTCACATCGGCCAGCGATTTGCCTTGAAGCTCCAGCGCGTTTAACAAGCCGGCGCAGATGATAATCGCCGTACCGTGCTGATCGTCGTGAAACACCGGAATATCCAGCTGTTCGATCAACGCTTGCTCAATTTCGAAGCATTGTGGCGCGGCAATATCTTCCAGATTAATACCGCCGAAAGTCGGCGCGATGTTGCTGACGGTCCGGATAAATTCCTCGGTGGAAGGCGCGTTGACTTCGATATCGAACACATCGATATCCGCAAACCGTTTGAACAACACCGCCTTGCCTTCCATCACCGGCTTGCCCGCCAGGGCGCCGACGTTACCCAAACCCAGCACCGCACTTCCGTCGGTTATCACGGCGACTAAGTTGCCTTTAGCCGTGTAGCGATATGCATCATGGGCATTGGCGGCGATGGCTCTAACCGGCTCGGCCACGCCGGGCGTGTACGCCAGGGACAGATCACTCTGGGTCTCGCAGGGTTTGGTCACTGCAATGGCCAGCTTCCCCGGCTTGCCTTGTGAATGATAATCCAGGGCTTGTTGCTTTTTATCGCTTGGGTTATTGCTTGAATCGCTCATAAATCTTGTCCGTGTCCATTGATCAATCGACCGCAATGGCGGCCGGATGGCTGATTTGCATGGTTAGGCGGTTTTTATGTTTAAACATCCAACCCCGGGCTGTCACCGTTTTACCCTTCAAAGCAACCAACTCGGATCGTTGAAAATTATGCATGTCCTTTGGTGCAATCCGCAAGGCTACGGTGTCATTAAATTTGAGCCAAAAGTAATTTTTGGTCTCGAACACCGCCACGATAGTGCCCCGCAGCAATTGAAATCCGGGTGCCAAAGCTTGCTCATCCGCCGCGTTTTTGGGCTGGTAATAAGCTTCGCTCCACACGCCTGTTTGCGCCGTTACGGCTTTTGCCTCGGCCGCGCGATAACATGGCAAAAAGCGAGTATTCGGTGCAACCGCCACCCAGAATGCCAGACCCTGCTCCAACAACAGTTGCTGAACGTTTTGTGCCGTGCCGTTATCGCTCACAAAAACATGGGCAAGCTGCCTGCCGTGGCGGTCCTGACGGTCCTCTCCATAGACCAGGCCAATGCGTTGGTGTTGGCGTATCTCGGCCTCCAGGAATTGTCGCGCGGCACGCGCCAAGGGTTGTGAGTTAGCGCCGTTGTAACCCATTTCGGGGGTGTTAATGCCGATCAACCGTACGGATTTGCCATTACTAAGCCGAATAGTGTCGCCATCGATGACGGTTCGCACCTGGACGTATTCGTCGATAGTGGGGGCGCTGCAGCCTGCGGTCGCAACGCTGCCATCGGCAAATGCGCCCCACACCATGCCCCACAAAAGGACAAGGCCAATAAAAAAGGCGTCTTTCCGGAAAAAGACGCCTTTTTTTGTAATCGAATTAAAAATCAACGCGTTAGCTTTTTTTCCTGCCGTATTTCTGGCGAAACTTGTCTACCCGGCCACCGGAATCCACAATTTTCTGTTTGCCGGTATAAAAAGGATGGCAAGCCGAGCACACGTCAAGATGCAGGTCTTTTGCCAGCGTTGAGTGCGTTTCAAAGCTGTTACCGCAACTGCAAGTTACTGTAACCGCTTGATAATTGGGGTGTATTTCGGCTTTCATGTTCTCGGACCTCTCCATGAAGGTAATCGTTTAATTGGAGATCGCACCGGCACGCCGGTGTGAAGGGGCGCAATTGTAGAGGATTTGACGCCGCGGAACAAGTGGCAATGCCAGCGGAGTGTTACCGCGGGCGGTATCGCATGCGGGTACCGTGAGTGAGAGACATGACGATTTCTTCGGGATCCAATTCCAGCGGGAAATACACGCCGGATATTTTGGCGCCGTTAATGCTGCATTCCTGCATACAGCTTTCCTGGAAATTAATCCCGCGCAAATCTGCCTGCCGGAAATAACCTCCGGTAAAATCCAGGCCTTTCGCATTTAATCCACGTAAATCGAGACCACGGAAATCGCAGTGCGTCAAATCACACGGTTCGCCCTTGGCACGGCGTTCGTTGAATTCCTGCACTCGTTCTTCGCGCAGCAATTGATACAATTCCTGATTGTGCTTGATTTGTGGTAATGACATCCCGGCAACCTCCTAAGCAAACTTACCCTAGTAATATCATCGGCAAATTTGGCTAATTTCTTTAGGCAAGCGGCGTGGCAGCGGTGCAATGGCTCATTTTTACGGCGGATGTACTGGAAAACGTTAAACGGGATTTTCGATATCGATAAAATGGTGCTCGAGGCCGAAATAATCGGCCAGATGCTCACCCAATGCCTTCACGCCATATCGTTCCGTGGCGTGATGACCGGCTGAATAGTAATGTATCCCCATCTCCCGTGCCACGTGCACGGTTTGTTCGGATATTTCACCACTAATGAAGGCATCGGCGCCCAGCGCCACCGCTTGTTCGATGTAACTTTGCGCAGCACCGGTACACCAGGCGACTTTGGTTATATGTTCACTGTGCCCCGGTATATGCAATGGCATCCTCTTCAATTGTTTCGCAATATGTTCAACCAATTGCTGGGGCGAGGCCGGCGCGCGCAGTTCGCCGTGCAAAGCGATATCGGGTCCCCGGCCGCCCCCGAATCCACCTTGCACCGCAAATCCCAATAAGCGCCCTAACTGCGCATTGTTGCCCAGGCTATCATGTGCATCTAAAGGCAGATGATAAGCCAGCAGACTGACTTCAGCAGTTAGCAATGTTTGTAAGCGGCGGCGTTTCATGCCTACTACGCAGGGATTTTCCCCTTTCCAGAAATAACCGTGGTGAACCAGCACAACGTCGGCATGTTGGGCAATGGCCGCATCGATCAATGATTGACTGGCCGTGACACCGCTGGCCAGCGTGGTAATTTGCGCCTTGCCCTCTACCTGTAAACCATTGGGACAATAATCATGAAATTGGTCGATCGCGAGCAGCTGATCACAATAATTCACTAAATCCTGTAACAACACCATTTTTTTGTTTCCTTAATAGATTACCGAAACGCTCCACCCGTGCTAAAATTCTTCCCCATGAAATCATCATCACCATTATCCTTTGTATTCAAAGCCACCATATTTGGATTGGCTGTGGCATTTATAGTCCTGTTATTGCGTCCGGACTTGTTAGGCCGCGGTAATCCGGTGGTGGAAATCAGCGAAGTGGGCGATACCGAGCGCTTTAATCTAACCACTATGGCACCCACAGGGCAAGTGTCTTATTCCAGCGCCGTGGATATCGCCGCCCCTGCCGTGGCAAACATTTACTCCACCAAGGTCATCACGGAAAGGGCCAATCCTTTATTCAACGATCCATTTTTCCGATACTTTTTCGGCGATCGCCTGGCGCCACGCCAGCGCCTGGAAAGCAGCCTGGGTTCCGGTGTGATTGTCAGCAAAAACGGGTATGTGCTCACCAACTATCACGTTATCGAAGGCGCGGACGAAATCCAGGTCGCATTGCGCGATGGCCGCAGCGCCGAAGCCGAAATCGCCGGGACCGACCCGGAATCCGATTTAGCGGTGTTGAAAATCCAGCTGGAAAAACTGCCTACCATTACATTTGCCAGTTCGGATGACTTGAAAGTGGGTGATGTGGTGTTAGCCATTGGCAATCCTTTCGGCGTCGGCCAGACGGTCACCATGGGCATAGTAAGTGCGACCGGCCGGGATCGACTGGGGATAAATGTGTTTGAAAATTTTATTCAGACCGATGCCGCCATCAATCCGGGGAACTCCGGCGGCGCCCTGGTCAATCCTTACGGTCATTTGGTAGGCATCAATACCGCCATATTCTCCCGTTCCGGTGGTTACCAGGGCATAGGTTTTGCCATACCGGTGAGTTCCGCTATCGACGTCATGCAACAAATCATCGAAACCGGCCATGTGACCCGCGGTTGGCTGGGCATCGAAGTCCAGGATATCACTCCCCAACTGGCCGAATCCTTTGGCTTGAAGGACACCCAGGGCGTCATTGTGGCCGGCATTTTGCGTAACGGGCCGGCAGCCAATGCCGGTCTGCAACCGGGAGATGTCATAAAAGAGATCAACGGCAAACCGATGCGCGATAGTCGCGACGTTATGAATGTAATCGCCAAAGCCGCACCGGAGGAAAAAGTTTTCATCACCATATTGCGGCAAGGTAAGAAAGACGAAATACAAGCCTCAGTGGGCAAACGCCCACCATTGCGCAGTCAGGCAGAGCGGCGGGGTTAATCATCTTCATCCTATGGATCGCAATACACCGGTGACGGTTAATTGCCGCCCGATCTTTGCCACACCGGCAGCTTCACAAATACCGCGCTATTGTTTTTGTAACTTCGCCAGCGATTCGATTTGAGTCGCGTAGGCAAAAGGCTGGTTTTTCAACAGTTCCTGGCTCACGGCCAGCGCGCTTACGGCGCGTTGCCGCAACTGAGCGTTATCGGTAAGATCAGCCAGTTGCAAAGACGTTTCGATGACGATCGCCGATGGTGATGGCATGGGATTGTCCTCAAAGACAATACTGCCGAACACCCCGGGCAGGCTGAGTTGATCCGATAGCTGCCATCCAGTGGCGGTATAAAAGCGCTCCCAGGCAATGCGAATCCATTGCTGCGCCAATTGCTGATCCTGGCGATAGTTGGCGTTGTTGTTTTTCTTATTACTGCTGTTGTTGCTGCTCTTATTGTATAAAGCCCATTGCAATAGCGCTTGGGCGCCATAGGCGTAGTCTTCCAAGCCCGCCGATGCAATTTCACGGCTATCGGTTCTCGCCCGCACCAGGCGCTTACCATCCCACATTCGATTAACCAGAAAATTACGGAGCTTTTGCGCCGCCTGGCGATATTTTTCACCACCGGACAATTGCGCGCCTTGCACCAGTGCCGATAAGGCCAATGCATTCCAGGCGCTGAGTTGCTTGTCATCCACCGGTACGGTGCGGGACTGGCGGGCGGCGTATAACTTGGAGCGCACGCTCGCTAAAACATCCATTACTTCGCCCAAGTCCATGGCCAATTCCTTCGCGACCTGCTCCGGACTCACCGCGTACACGGGAAGATAGCCCGCATCAAAATGCGACGCCGCATCCAGGTTCCACAGCGCCGAAACGATGGCATATTCTTCCTCGGTAAGCCGTTGTCGCAGCGTTGGTTTGCTCCATAAATAATACCCGCCTTCCACATTATGATTATCCACAGCTGACAAACTCGCCACCATGCCGCCTTTTTCGGTACTCAACTCACGCAACATAAAATCCAGCGTGTCGGTGGCGATGATTTCGAAATCCCGACGACCGAACACTTTGGCCGCACGCAGGTATAAACTGGCGAGTTGCGCGTTGTCATACAACATTTTTTCAAAATGCGGGGTTTGCCAGTCGGGATCTACAGTGTAGCGGAAAAAGCCGCCCCCGATATGATCACGCATCCCCTGGCTGGCCATTTGTTCCAGTGTTAATTGCACAAAATGAGCAATCTGAGACGACGGCTGTTGCTGGTAAGCACTGATTAAAAACTCCAGTTGCGCCGGCATGGGGAACTTGGCCTGGTCGCCAAACCCTCCCTGGACAACATCTGCAGCTTGTAAAACCTGCTGCAACAATAGAGTATGTAGTGTTTCGCCAAGCCCGGGCGGTAACTTTACTTCGGTTGTAGCAGTAGCAGGCTGCGAGCGCCGCTGCGCTGAAGCTTGTGCCGCCGTTTGACGCAGATAGTCTTGGTTTTCTTGCCATAACTCGGTCAGCTGTATCAACAGACTGCGAAACTGATCTTTGGGCAGATACACAATACCCACCACCGGATGTCCTTCCGGGGTAAGAAAAACATTGAGGGGCCAGCCGGCGTAGCCGCGGGTTTTCTGCACAAAATCGATGAGATAAGCATCCAGGGCGGGATCCAGTTCGCGATCCACTTTGACCGGGATAAAATGCGTGTTCAAGCTTTTTGCCACAGCGGGATCTTGGTAACTTTCCCGCTGCATTACATGACACCAGTGACAGGAAAAATAACCGATGGAAACAAAAATCAACTTGTTTTCGCGTTGGGCACGTTTCAATATATCCTCATTCCAGGATTGCCAGGCTACCGGATCATTACCATGCATGGCCAAATAAGGCGAGGCGTGGCCCGTCAGCTGGTTGCTCAACTCGGCATGTACCGGGGCTGCCAGTCCGAGCAGCGCTAAACTGAGTAATGACGATAAAGGTGCAATGACTTTTAACAACATCTTGCGCATGCCGGAGTCCTTTTCACGAATAGTTTATCGTTGGACCCCGCCAAAGGAGCAATGTTACACAGAACGCGAATGCCGAGTTTTGCGCACATCATCATTGAGTGACGGATTTACCGCCAGCTAATCGGATATGAGTCCGCGTGGCGGCGCAACGCGGTTTAGTTTTGCGATAGCGAAATATTTGGGCCGGCAAGCAGGGTATCGCTTTTCATTCTTGGGTTCGTTTCTTTGACCATGACCAGACTGGGATTGTGGATATGAAAGCCCTGGCCGTAATTGACCCCAAGCTTGGTCAGCATATCCTTGGTCTTTTGGTTTTCCACCCATTCGCCG
>JAJDNG010000136.1 GCA_022340845.1 Gammaproteobacteria bacterium
CCGATAATAATGGTCAATACCGGCTCAATTGCGGCACTTAAACGCTCCAATTCGTATTCCACTTCCGAGTCGTAATATTCAGCCACCTCCTGCAGCAGTTCCTCCATGGAGCCGGTTTGTTCCCCCACGCTCATCATTTGCAACACCAAATGATCGAACATGCCGGTGGCGGCCGCCGTGTTGGAGATGCTCTCGCCCCGCTCGATGCCGGTTTGCATGCTCAACACCCGGGCTTCCACGTATTTATTGTCCAACGCCCGCGCCACCACGGTCAGCGCCGTAATCAGAGGCACCCCGGAACGCGTGGACATGGAGAACAACCGCGCGAAGCGCGCCATGGTGGAACGGTGGATCAAGTCGCCGACCACAGGCAGTTGGAGTTTGCGCTTATCCCACAAATAACGGCCTCTCTCAGTGCCAATGTAATACCGCAGCCAGATGACGCCACCGATAAACGCCGCCAACAGTTCCGGCCAGTGGTTCACCGTAAACGTCGATGTGGTCATGAGAATATTGGTGGCCCAGGGTAAATCGGCGTTGTATTTGGCAAACACCTTGGAGAACGCCGGAATCACAAATAAATTAATGATCACCAACGCGACGCTGATGGCTGCCAGCACAAACATGGGGTAGCGCACGGCAGACTTGATTTGATCGCGGGTTTTTTTGTCCCGCTCCATGTATTTGGCCAGCTGCAAAAAAATGGCGTCCAGATTACCGGAGGTCTCGCCAATACGAATCATGCTGACATAGAACATATTAAACACCTCAGAATGCTCGTTCATAGAGGTGGCCAAATCCCTTCCGGACTCCAGACTGATGGAGACGTTCTTTATGGTCGCTTTGAGGGTTTCGTTTTTGGTGATTTCCGCCAGCCCGGAAAACGCCGTTAAAATCGGCACGCCCGCTTTTAACAAGCTGTGCATTTGGCGGCTGAATTGAATGAGATCACCGCTTTGCACTTTGGCTGGGAACAGTTTTTCGAACTGAATCGCATTGTCCACCGGCTTGGCAGTTGGCTCTATATTCACCGGCGTTAACCCGTTTTCGATCAACTGCGATGCCACGACATCGGAGCTTGCCGCCTCGATCACGCCTTGTACCGCGTCGCCGGTGTGAGCTCTTGCCTTATATTGAAATAGCGCCATAAGTATGTTCGAAATAGGTATGTACGAAATAGGTATCTTCGAAAAAATTAGTCCAATATAGAATTATTCGATCCAGCCGCTGATGCGAATCACTTCGGCCAGACTGGTTTCCCCCCGCTGCGCCAACGCGAGCGCGCTAAACACCAGCGGCTGGTAATCCGGTTTCTCCAGGGCGATGTTTTTAAACTCCGCATAATCCCTGCGCCTCAGCGCATCCGCCAGTGTGTCGTTCAGCTCCAACAGTTCGTGTACCGCGACGCGCCCCCGGTAACCGGTATAGTTGCAGGCACCACAGCCGGCGCCGCGTTTTAAGCGAATGGCTTGCGCTTTTTCGCCCAACACATTGTTCAGCCAGACTTGTTCGCCGGCATCGGGGTTGTGATCGGTGAGGCATTTTTCGCAGATTTTGCGTACCAGGCGCTGCGACAATATGGCGTGTACGGCGGTGGCCACCATATAACTTTCCAGCCCCATATCGATCAGGCGGGTGGCCGTGCTGATGGCATCGTTGGTGTGCAGCGTGGACAACACCAAGTGGCCGGTAATCGAGGCCCGTAGTGCAATCTCGGCGGTTTCTTTGTCGCGGATCTCACCGACCAGTATGACATCGGGGTCTTGCCGCAATGTGGTACGTAGCACACGAGCAAAATCCAGCCCGACTTTGGTATTGACCTGTACTTGATTGATTCTGGGCAACTGGTATTCCACCGGGTCTTCCACGGTAATGATTTTGCGTTCGGGTTTATTCAATTCGTTGAGGGCGGCGTACAAGGTGGTGGTTTTACCGCTACCCGTTGGCCCGGTCACCAACAGCAAGCCGTGAGGCTTAAAGATCGCTTTGCGGACGCGCTCCTCCATGTCGGCTTGCATGCCGATTCTGTCCAGGCGCAATATCGCCCCGGAATGATCCAGCAACCGCATTACCACGGCTTCCCCGTAAACCACGGGCATAGTGGACAAACGCACGTCTATGGCTTTGTTTTTTAACTTGAGATTGAACCGCCCGTCCTGCGGCAGACGCCGTTCCGAGATATCCAGACCCGCCATCAGTTTCAAGCGGGATACCAGTGCCGCGGCAATGCGTTTTTCATCCATCACTTGTTCATGCAATACGCCGTCGATACGCCGGCGAATACGTAGCACATTTTCATCCGGCTCGATATGAATATCCGAAGCGTTGGCTTTCACGGCATCTTCAAACACCGTTTCAATCAGTTTGACCACCGGCGCATCGCTTTGCGCGGCGGACTGGTTCAAGGTGCTTAAATCGAAAACATTATCCGCGAGTTCATCACCCAACTCCGACGCCAGGGATTTGATTTCATCCTCGCGCTGGTAGACTTTATCGATGCCTTGCAGCAAGTCGCTTTCTTTAACCACCGCCAGTGAAATCGGCCGCTTCAACACTTTGACCACTTCGTCGTAGGCAAAAATGTTCGTGGGGTCCGCCATGCCCACCAAGACACCGTTGCTTTTTTCTTCCAACGCCAGTACCCGATAGCGTCGCGCTAAAGTCTCGGGGATCATCTTGGAAATTTCCGGCTGGAACTGGTAGGTGTTGAGATCGACAAACGGCAAATTCAGTTGCGAGGAAAGCAGGTTCAGCAAGGTGTCTTCCTTGACATAACCATTTTCAATGAGCACTCGGCCCAGCTTGCGGCCGGACTTTTTTTGTTCCTCCAGGGCCGCCTGCAGCTGGCCTTCGGAAATCAGTTTGTGCTCTACCAGCAGATCGCCTAAGCGTAGTCTTTTTTGTGCCATGACTTTGTCTTCATCACCTGTGATTGCCGCTCAAAATTACTCACTATCCACTATCGGCAATGGGGCTGGAAAATTTAACCGTCAGAACCGCTGGAAAACGCTTTCTCTGACTATGCCTTATTCTGCGAGCGAGGTGGGCGCGGGGGTCTGCGGTGGCTGAGTTTCAGTAGCGGTGGGCGCATTTCGATAGCCGGTCAGCCGGTCGAACTGACTGCGGGTGAAATCCATGTATTCATCCCATACCTCATCATCATCCACAATGATGGGCCTGAGCAGGATGACCAGTTCGCTTTTGATGCTGACCTGTTTGCGGTGGCGGAATAAGCCACCCACTATGGGTACCTGGCTGAGATACGGCACACCGGCTTCGTTGTCTTGCACCACGGTTTGCATCAAGCCACCGATGACGACTACTTGGCCACTATGGGCGCGGATGATGCTGTCGGATTCGCGTATGGTGCTTAGCGCTAACGGTATTTTTAACAAGCCATCATCGCCACTACTCACCTGGATCTGTTTGGTTTTTTCCTTTACTTCGCTCACCGATGGATGAATGTGTAATGTCACTTCGCCGCTGGCGTTGATTTGCGGTATGACATCCAGCGCCACCCCGGAGAAAAACGGTGTCAACTCCACGTTGATGGAAGTGTTGAAATTGTTGTTCGCTTGCGTTGTGTCGGTTTCTATGCCGGTGACAAAAAACTCGTCCGTACCCACTTTAATGACCGCTTTTTGATTGTTCACCGTCGAGACTCTGGGACTGGACAACACGTGCACATCGCCTTGTTTTTCCAGAGCCTCGATGAATGCGGTAAAATCATTGGTGGCAATGGCCATGGTCAAGACGCCGCCAAAGGCAGACGTTGCCAGCCCTTCCGCCCCGGACAGATTCGCCAGGTCAATGGGAGTCCCGGCAATTTCACTGACTTCATTGCCGCTAAACACACTGCCGCCGCCCACCTGGCCAATGTTTGCCGCGTTGGAGCCGCTGCGCACAAACGCCGCCCAATTGATGCCGGCCTGGAAACCGTCACTCAATTCCACTTCCACAATCTTGGCTTCCAGAATCACCTGCCGTTGTATGGTTCCTTGAATGGTATTGAGATAATCTTCCACGTAGCGCAGCTCCGTGGGCATGGCCCGCACGACAATGATGCCGGTATCCGAATTGACCACCACACTGCGCCCGTCTTGCTCGCCGACAATGGTTTGCAACGTGGTCAGCAAATCCTGCCAGAAGTCGGATACCGAACGGGTATTGACCTCGCTGCCGGACAACGATTGACCGGGTTTGTTTTTCTGGCCGTCTTGCCGATTTGCGGTATTGTTGTTGCCCTTGGATTTTTTGTCGGTCAGTTGCCCGGAACTGACCCGCACCTGAGATTCACCGCTGCGTTTCACATTGAGATAATCCACTTTGAACAACCGGGTTTGCATGGACGAGGCCAGGACTTCGTAACCGATGGCGGTGCGTCGATATTCATAGCCGTACACACTACGTAGCGCCTGCAACACATCCTCTACCGTCACCGCTTTCAAACTTAAGGAAATGGAGCCTTGTACCGAAGGGTGCACAATCATATTCAGCCGCGTGCCGTTCACCAGGCTCATCAATACTTCGCGTACCGGGCCGTTTTCCACGGCAAGATCAAAGCGTGGTTGCGCCGGCGTTTTTTGCGCCTTTTGGTGTAGTGCGGATTGCGGTGCGGGATGCACTTCAGTGGACGGCAACCGCGTGGACGGCAGTGCTTGCGGTGGTTTGTGCCGGTGGCGCTGGGTATCGGGTTTGCTAAATCCGCTGTTAAGCGCAGCATGAACTTCATCCGCCGAACTGGCCGCAGTTGACTTGTCTTCAGTTGTGGCGCAACCAGCGCTTAACATGGCTGCTGTAATTCCTACAATTAGTATGACTTGTATCTTTACTGAGCGTCGCATCACGGCTGGTCCTTCAATCCTTGGGGTTGTCCGTTGACCACAGTGCTATTCATCTCCGAATCCGTGATAACAGAACGTGTATATTGTGAAGACGGCAAGCGCACCACAATCTCGTGCCGCGCTTTGCTGAGTGTCACCTCAGCGGCATTGATTGTGGTAACCGTCGCATCGCCGGATTTCCCCGCCTTCACGGCATCGCCGATGGTGACGACTTGATTGTTAATGACTGCCACTTTTCTTTGCTCGGATACTAAAATCGAGGTCACTTGGTAGTCTTGTGGATTCAGCCTGGGCCGATTATCGACCGGCGCGGGTTTTCGTTGGTTAAAGACCGGTGGTTTGGTGGGATCGAAGGTTTCCGCCTGTAAGGGCAAACAAAACCAGGCCAGCACAGTGAATAACACTGCCGTTCGCACCGGAATTGTTGGGCTACGGCTAGACACTGATCCACCTCTTATCCAAGCTCAAGGTATGGATACGCACTAAAATTTGTGCCTTGGGATAGTTCAGCACCTCATACGCCACTTCTTCCCAATAAAACTTCCAGGGCAATTGCTCCAGCTTTCTTAAGTAACTCAACGTGCTGTTATAGTCGCCCTGGAACACGATTTCCAAACCATGTTTGTACACTTCCGGTAAAGAAGCAGCGCCGTCGGTAGCAGTTTGTTCCTCGGGCTGAGATTTGGTTTTCGCGCCGGATGAGACCTTTGGCGTTTTCACAGCGCGGCCTTTGCTTGGCGAGATTAATTCAGGCGATCTGTGAACCAATGACTGCACCGCCTGGCTCTGCAATCGGGTCAGTTGCAGCCCTTTTTCGGTGGCTAATAAGCCTTTTAATACATCAACCATCTGCCCCGGCCGGATAAAGCTAACCGCCAGCGCTTTTTGCCGCTGATTTAGCTCACTAATTTCATTTTTGAGTCGCTCGATGTGTTGTATCGCTTGATTTTTCCCGGTATCGCTCATGCTGGTGCTGGTTATTTGGATGCGTTTGTCTATATCCGCAATCTGGCTGCGCCATTTTTTTACTTGAATCGTCGAGGCTTTTTGCTGGCCGCGAATTCGCTCCATCAAAACCATATCCCAGCCAATGTACATTACCGCTAAAATAACCCCCAGGAACAACAGCCGCTCGCGTAAAGACAACGCCTCAAATCGCTCTGACCACAGTTGCATTTTTTCTTTTAAGGGGCTAATCATCTGTGCCTGGTTATAGTCTTATTTATTCACGCCCGGGACTTGCAGTTCTTTGGATGACAGTACAAATTCGATCCACGAACGGCTGGATTCTTCACGAGCCATTTGCAATACGGTAAATTCCAAACCCGCTAACGCAGGTTCTTCGGACAAGCCCTGCAAAAACAAAGGCAACAATTCAGCCGACAATGCTCCGCCCTTGATTAGCATATGTTCTCCGCCGTCAAATATGCTGAATTTGCTTATCCACATACCCTGCACGACACGCCGCGAAAAAATCTCCAGATATTCTGAAAATCCCAATGCTTTGCCCAGCTTGTCTTTGCCCAGCAGGGAAACTATGTACCTTTCGGCGGCAAGCTCCGCTTCCAGCCGTTGAATTTCTTCTTCCACATCATTGCCATTAGCAAGGTTGGCGGCTTCGCGGCTGATGCGCTCCAGCATGCTAATGCGCTCATCATGCTGCTTTTTTAAGCCACTGACTTCTGTCGCCAGTCCGTGGTTACTCCACATGCCATAGCCATACAAAGCGGCCAAGGCGACAATCACAATGCCACTGATCTGCACAAGCGCCTCGAACGACAGAACCTTGCGCTCTTTGCGAAAAATAGGTTGAAACAGATTAATCTGCTGGTTCATAGCAATGCCCACGCCGTGGCCTTGAAGTTTGCGGAATTCGCAGTAGAGGAACTGCCGTTTGACAATATAAGGCCGGGCGAATCAATCCAATGTATGGAGCTTTGTTCAATTTTGCACATAAAAAGAGCAAGTTATGTGCCATTGATAAATACGACGGGCAAAACGAGGGGGAAACCAACCGCGTGTTACGCAGTGAGGGCGGCTTTCACCGCCAAACCATACGGCACCACTATCAAGCGAGTTGGTGTTGGGCGGTCAATTTACGATAAGTGTACCAACCAGCTGATCCACTTCGGTCAGTTCATGGCGTTGCAAATATTCCACGATGCCTGCATTGATTTTTGGGCATAGTAATGGATCGTAAAACAGTGCCGTGCCTATACCGACGGCGCTGGCGCCGGCAATCATAAATTCGATGGCGTCAGTGGCGGTGGTGATGCCACCCTGGCCGATAATGGGAATCCCGTGCGCTTTGCACACTTGATAGACTTGGTGGACTTTCAGCAAGGCGATGGGTTTGATGGCAGGGCCGGATAATCCGCCTTGGTTATTACCCAGGATAGGCGTGCGGCTGTCGATGTCTATGGCCATGCCCATCAAGGTATTGATCACCGCGAAACCGTCGCTACCGGCCTCGATGCAACGGCGGGCGTTTTCCGCGATATCGGTCTGATTGGGTGAGAGTTTGGTGATTAACGGTTTGCTGGTGGCCGAGCGGCAAACTTCCACCACCCGGGCGGACATGTCCGGGTCATTGCCGAACGCCACGCCACCCTCTTTGACGTTGGGACAGGAAATATTGATTTCGATAGCGTCGATGGGCGAGTCATCGAACAAGCGGGTGACTTGTTCATATTCCTCCACCGTGGAACCGGAGACGTTGGCAATAAAGCGGGTTTCCTCAAAATCCAGCGTGGGCAGTATCTTATCCACGACGTGGCGGGTACCGGGATTCTGTAAACCGATGGCGTTTAACATGCCCATGGGAGTCTCGGCGATGCGATGTGGCTGATTGCCCAGACGCGGCTCCAGGGTAGTGCCTTTCAAACACACCGCGCCCACGTCGCGGTTGGAAAATCCTTTTACCCGGGTGTACTCTTCGCCGAATCCCACGCAGCCGGACAACAACACCAACGGGGTCTCGAAGTCCATGCCGCAGAATTGGGTTTTTAACATTGCGTTGTCTTCTTTATTCACATTGCCATCCTATCACTTGGTCCTGTCACTTGGTCCTATAACATGAGTGAATGCTGGCTTATTGTAGCCCATCTTTGCCAAAGAGCCTCATAAAAAGCCTCATGACGGGATTTCAACCCGGCATTTCGAATCCCAGCTGCCGCCAGGCTTCATACACAATAATGGCCACGGCATTGGATAGATTCAAACTGCGGCTGCCGGCCAGCATGGGAATGCGGATGACATGTTCTTGCCCCAGGGTGTCTAATACGCCCTGCGGCAAGCCACGGGTTTCCGGGCCGAATAAAAATACGTCTCCGGACTGATACTCAACTTCGGTGTAGGATTTACGCCCTTTAGTGGAACAGCCATAAACGCGCTTTGGTTGTATCACCTGCCAACACGCCGCCAGTGAAGCGTGTTGCTGCACATTGGCAAGCTGATGATAATCCAATCCCGCGCGCTTGACCTGGCGATCGGACAACTCAAAGCCTAACGGCTCGATGAGATGCAATTGCGCGCCGCAATTGGCGCACAAGCGAATGATGTTGCCGGTATTGGGGGGTATTTCCGGCTCGAATAATACGATGTGAAACATGAAAAGCTCTTAATTAACCACGAAGACACGAAGAGTTTTATATTGTTAATCCCACCCTTCGTGTCTTCGTGGTAAATAAAACACGGCGGCGGCTTAGCTAAAAAGTCTCCGCCTTCTGTTGCCGCGCCAGCAAGTCATGCACGGCGTCACGCGGCGATTTGTCTTCGTATAACACCTGAAAGACTTGTTCCGTGATGGGCATTTCCACGCCCATCTTCGTGGCCAGATTGTGTACTTCCCGTGCCGCTTGCGTACCTTCCACCACTTGATCGATGCTGGCCAGAGCGTCATGCGGATTCAGCCCCTGCCCCATGGCCAAGCCAAATCGCCGGTTGCGTGACAAGTTATCGGTGCAAGTCAATACCAAATCCCCCAGGCCCGCCAATCCCATAAACGTCTCCCGCTGACCGCCGAGCGCATCGCCGAGGCGCATGATTTCCACCAAACCCCGGGTTATCAATGCCGCACGGGTGTTTGCGCCAAATCCCAGGCCGTCGGCAATACCCGCCGCGATGGCTAACACATTTTTTACGCAGCCGCCCACTTCCACGCCGATAACATCATCGCTGGTATATGCGCGAAAAGTCTCATCGTGCAATCGCTCCGCCAGTTCTGTAGCGAAAGATTCATTGCTGGAAGCGACGGTGACTGCCGTTGGCAATCCCTTGGCCACTTCTTTGGCGAAGGTAGGACCCGACACCACCGCGGTGACAAAACCTTCGCCCAATTCTTCGGCCACCACCGCATGCAGTAATTTACAGGTATGCGGCTCGAATCCCTTGGTCGCCCATACCAGCCGCTGCCCTTGACGCACCAACGGCCGCAGGGATTGCAAGGTACTGCGAAACGCGTGACTGGGGGTCACCACCAGCAAGTCGCGGCTATGGGCAACCACCGCCGCCATATCATCACTGAGCGTCAGCGCGGGAGGCAACGCAACGTCTGGTAAATAGCGCGAATTGCATCGGTCACGTTGCATGGCAGCGACTTTTTGGGTATCGCGCGCCCACAACAGCGTGTTCTCACCGTTGCGCGATAGCAGCACCGCCAGCGCTGTACCCCAAGAACCGGCGCCGATCACAGCCATAGTGGCATTGGGCAAATTCATATCGATTAGCGTGGGCTCAATGAACTTTGGCGGCTTCGGATTCCGGCTTTTCGGGAGTTTGCTGTTGTTGCTGCTTTTTGACGTGATCCATGTAGATGGCATCAAAGTTCACAGGCGCTAACAGCAGTTGTGGAAATCCCCCTTTGGTCACCAGATCGGATATGGCTTCCCGAGCATAAGGGAATAATACATTGGGGCAATAGCTGCCTAACATGGGTCCCAGTTCCTGATCGCCGAATCCTTTGACGGCAAATACCCCCGCTTGATGCACCTCACAAAGGTAAGCCACTTTCTCGCCCACTTTTGCCGTGATGGTAATGCCTAACACTACTTCGTGAACATCGGGCCCCAGCGGTTTACCATTGGTATTAAGTTCTATGTTGACGCTGGGCTCCCATTTTTCGGTGAACACGGCGGGAGAATTTGGTGTTTCAAAGGAAACATCTTTAATGTAAATTTTTTGCAATGCGAATTGTTTGTCGTTTTGATCCTGGTCTTTTTGTTGGTTTTGATCGGGATTCGCAGTGGTCTCGTCGGTCATGATCATTTCCTGATAAATATTTAGGGTTTAGCAAAAGGGGGGCTATTGTAACAGGAGAACAAAGCCGAAAACCACGTGAAACAGTGATTGTGAATGGGGAAAAATCGGCGAATGCAGAAAACACTAAGAGCGCCGTGGCTAGCATTCAGCTACATTTTATGGCTCAGGTTGGTGTTCAGGGCAATCCGCCTTGGGGGTGAAGTTTTCGCGATCGAACGTCACAATTCCAGAGATTCTGAACTGGTTTCCGAGGTAGGTTACAAATGCTGACGCACCCAGGCGATGAGGTTGGCTTTGTCCATGGCACCGGCTATGCGGGCCGCTTCAGCGCCATTTTTAAACAAAACCAAGGTCGGGATGCTGCGGATATTCATTTCCGCGGCCAGGTTTTGCTCCATTTCGGTGTTAATCTTCACCAGCCGCGCAAAAGGCTCCAGCTCAAGGGCAGCCTGGGCAAATATGGGGGCCATCATTTTACAGGGCCCGCACCACGACGCCCAGAAATCCACCAACAATGGAATCTGGCTGCGACTGACATGTTGGTGAAATCGTGACGAGTTCAATTCCAGCGGTTGACCAGCAAACAAAGCTTGCCGGCAGGAACCGCATTTTCCGCCTGCGGCTAATTTGTCGCTGGGTACCCGATTGACGCTATCACAATGAGGGCAAACGATATGTAGCGATTCTGTCATGCTTGAGGGTAATACCTTGTGGGTGACAAAGTTCAGTAAGACTTATTCAAGACCCAACACTGTTCAGGACCTAACTTTTTTCAAGACCTAACAAAGTATCCAGTTCACCATCCATATCCAACTCAACCATGTCGTCAAACCCGCCAATATGGCGGTCACTGATGAATATTTGCGGCACGCTGGTGCGTTGGCTGCGTTGTTCCATTTCGGTGCGCAATTGCGGGTCTTTGTCCACCCGGTATTCGGTGAACTCTATACCCTTTTTCTCCAAAAGATGGCGCGCGCGGCTGCAATACGGGCACAACGCCGTACTATAGACTTCCACTCTCACTGCTTGGGTTGCTGGATTGTTCATGAAATTCTTGCCTTTTTTCAGATCAAACCTTACTCGGAAAAAAAACAGATCAGTTCGGTTGTCGATTGTTGACCACCAGTTGCGCTCACTAAAGCTAACATCAAAGGAGCCACCCCGGACCATTAGTAACCGCTAATAGAGGAGTCACCTTAGCAGTTTTGACGCTTCGTTGACAAGTGTTTTCGTAAGCCTGCAACGGACCTATGTCATTGCTTTGCGGGTTATTTTAAACCCAACATCAAGTCCAACCGGCCCCGGTTTTCCAAGTCATACATGTCATCGCAACCGCCCACATGCACATCGCCTATGAAGATTTGCGGCACGGTTTTGCGTTTGGCTTTTTGTTCCATTTCTTCGCGCAGCTGGGGATTTTGGTCGATGTCAATTTCTTTAAAACCGACACCTTTGGTGGTGAGCAGATTCACCGCGCGTACGCAAAAGGGACAGCGCCGGGTGGTATATACTACCACTTTCTCCTCCAGTGCCTGGCGGTCTTGGTTGGATGTAGAATCTTCGCCGCGGGTATTCGCATTGGTTTTTGAGGCTTTGGTTTTTGAGGCTTTGGTTTTTGAATTATTGGTTTCGGAAGCATGAGTGTCAGAGGCTTCGTCGCTGACTGTGGCCGCGTTATCGGTGGAATTATCTTCTGAACGCTTGTGTTGTTGATCGGTTGAACCGGAGCCACTATCGCCGGGCGGTGGCGTTTTGTCTTTGGTTAAAGGTAAACTAGCGTTTTGCCAGGCCATCACGCCGCCGGCCAGGTTATAGACTTGTTCAAAGCCTTGTTTTTTCAACCGACCGCCGGCCTGACTGGAACGATTACCGCTGCGGCAATAGAGAATGAGTGGCCGGTTTTTGTATTTACTGATTTCCTTGAGTTTGCTATCCAGCAATCCTAACGGCGCATGCAAGGAATGCAGGATATGACCATCGCGATATTCATCATCGGTGCGCACGTCGATAAACACGGCGTTTTTGTGATTGGACATGCCTACGGCTTCCATTGGCCCGATGCCTTTTACACCACCGGGTGTAATCCAGGTACGTGCCAACAGCACGAGTATTATAATCAGCGCTAAAAACAGCACCGCGTTGTTGGTCACAAACTCGGTCAATTGGTCCATTTAAACACTCACATTCATCATTTTTGTTATCACTCAATTGCTATCACTCATCCGGATACCACGGCCCATTCATATCAATATCCGACGCAATGCAGTACATACACATTGTGTTACAACGACACGAGACATAATCGGGGATGCAGGTATAGCGAGTGCCAGCCTGAATTGACTAGCGGTGTAACGGTGCAGAATGCCGGTGAGCCCCCGATAGTTCCAATTGTCGATGTTTTAGTCTGCCGAAAATTGCAACAATCTATGTTTTTTAATTATTTAGGAATTCTTAAGTTACTGTGTTTAAGTTACTGTGCTTAAGTTACAAATGGTGCCGCCAACCTTGCCGGCGGCGGATATTATACCGCGTTCAATGCAAAAGTTTGATTTTTTATTATACGATCAGCGCCACGCCCGCACCGCAGGGGTATGCTTTTACACAGCGCTGCAAAAAACCTCTCGCATCATACTGATGAGGCGTAAGGTCCGGGAATCACCCACCCGGTAGTACACCCGGTTCGCGTCTTTTCTGGCTGCCAGTATGCCTTTATCCCTCAATATCGCCAAATGCTGGGAAATATTGCTTTGCGATGTACCTACCATTGAGACTATGTCTTGTACGCTGACCTCCTGGTCACCCAGCGCACATAATATCTTCAAGCGCAAGGGATGCGACATGGCTTTGATAGAGCGGGAAGCCCGCTCAATGTCTTCATCTCTGGTAATTAATGCTTCATCGTGACCCATATACATCACCATCTGTTTCTCACTGTAATATAAACTGTCCAAGCGCTAGGATTGTTTGCATCAAATCACAATCGATTCAGAACACAATCTACGCACGAAATCTAAGTTATGATTGTTCGAGGTACTCACTGTTTGTACTCACTGTTCACTCTTTATACTATTACATAATTACACAATATAATTCATTAGCTAATTACTAATATTAGCAATTATTACACTTTTTTACCGTACGGGCATGTTGATTTTTGGGTTTTTCTCTGAAACAACTGTTTTTTGACGCTGGGCAGGGTTTGTTTCTGGTGTGTTGTCTATTAAAATTAGCATTTTAGCTTAGACTGATAAGAAGATGTCCATGACACCCAAACCAATTGTACTCATCGTGCTCGACGGCTGGGGATACAGCGAAGATCGCGATTACAATGCCATTTTAAACGCGAATACCCCGTGCTGGGACCGTCTCTGGCAGTCCAAACCCCATATGCTGATCAAAGGTTCCGGCTCTTACGTGGGTTTGCCCAACGGACAAATGGGAAATTCCGAAGTCGGACACTTGAATTTGGGCGCCGGGCGGGTGGTTTACCAAGAATTTACCCGCGTCAGCCGGGCGATACGTACAGGATCCTTTTTTACCAATCAAACCCTGACCGATGCCGTAGATGTGGCCGTGCGCAATAACAAAGCCGTCCATATTCTGGGATTGTTATCAGACGGTGGTGTGCACAGCCATGAAGAGCATATTCAAGCCATGGCGAAATTAGCGGCTGAACGCGGTACGGCTGAATTGTACCTGCACGCCTTTCTGGATGGCCGTGATACACCGCCGAAAAGCGCACAGGCGTATTTATCTGCCATGGAACAAACTTTCACTGAAGCGGGTAAAGGGCGGATCGCTTCTATTATTGGCCGCTATTATGCCATGGACCGCGACCATCGCTGGCCTAGAGTCAAAGCAGCTTATGATTTGATCGCTCTGGGCCAGCCTGAATTCGAAGCCTCGTCGGCACAGCAAGGCCTGGACATGGCATACCAGCGCGGCGAAACCGATGAATTCGTCAAAGCGACCGCCATCGTGCCTGACGGCGAAACACCGGTTACTGTCAAAGATGGCGATGTAGTGATTTTTATGAATTACCGCTCTGACCGCGCCCGACAAATCACCCGCCCGTTTATTGAGCCGGATTTTCAGGAGTTTGACCGGCCGGCATTCCCCAAGTTAGGCGCATTTGTCAGCTTGACCGAATACAGTGCGGATTTCGATGTACCGGTTGCCTTTCCCCCCGAGCGCTTAAAAAATGTGTTTGGCGAATACATCGCTCAACTGGGTTTGCATCAACTGCGCATCGCCGAGACGGAAAAATACGCTCATGTGACGTTTTTCTTCAACGGCGGCAAAGAAGAACCCTGGCAAGGCGAAGACAGAATTTTAATCAATTCTCCGGATGTGGCCACGTACGACTTACAGCCGGAAATGAGTGCGGAGCCACTGACGGACCAACTGGTGCAAGCCATACGCGGTAACAAATATGATGTCATTATCTGTAACTACGCCAATCCCGACATGGTAGGTCATACCGGCAATTTCGACGCCACGGTTAAGGCCATTGAGGCATTGGACAGCTGCCTGGACAGAGTCGTGGAAGCTGCCGCACAGGTTGGCGGAGAGTTATTGGTTACCGCTGACCACGGAAACGCCGAACAAATGCGCAATCCGGAAACTGGCCAACCCCACACCGCCCATACCAGCAATCCGGTGCCCTTGGTGTATGTGGGCCGGCCTGCCACCATGGCTGACAGCGGTGCGCTTTCGGACATTGCACCGACCATGTTGTATTTGATGGGTGTCGACAAACCCACGGAAATGGGAGGCGACTCGCTGATCACGCTCGCACGGGATGCATCGGAACCACCGATACGGGCGCTCGACACCCAATCCGATGGCCGTAAAATCAGTTAAGCGGCTGGTCTATGGGCTGATCACGCTTATTGTCATATTGGCCGGCGGAGGGCAGGCCTCCGGTAACGAAGATCCGGCCCCAAACAAACAACAACTTGATCGGTTACGCGAGCAAATCCACGCCCTGCGTGGCGAACTGGAGTCTGTGAAACTCAGTCAGTCTTCGGTGGAAGATCAACTGCGTGTAACGGAAAAAAGCATCAGCAAAATGAACGCGCTACTGCGTTCCCTGGAGAAAAAAATCCAACACCAAAACGCTGAAGTGGTGCAACTCAACCGCCGGCGGGCAGCGGCTCAAACCCATATTGAGCAGCAAAAAACGGCATTGGCCAAACAAGTACGCAGCGATTATTTACTGGGCAAACAACCTTATTTGAAGCTACTCCTGAATCAACAACAGCCGCAAAAGCTGGCACGCACGGTGGCGTATTTCAAGTATTACCATCGCGCCCGGCTGGCCAACATAGAACAACTGAATCACCAGCTGGACGAACTGCAACAGGTGGAACAGGCCATCAACACCACCAACGCCCAGTTGGCCCAAGACCAGCAGGAAAAACTCGCCGAAAAACACAACCTAGAAATCCGCCGTCAACAACGCGCTACTTTATTGGCCAGCCTGAATAAGCAATTTAAGCAAAAAGAGGCCAGGCTCACGCGATTACTGGAAGATGAACAAAGATTGTCCGCACTTGTCCAACAGCTACAATCTGACCTGAGCCTGGATTCCTTACCCAAGCAACCTTTTGCGGAACTAAGAGGTCAATTACGCTGGCCAGTGCAAGGCCCCATCGCGGTTCAGTTCGGCAGCAAACGAAACATCGGTCAGTTAACCTGGCAAGGTGTGGTGATTTCCTCGCCTTCGGGCGCAGACGTGCGGGCCGTGTCCCGTGGCCGAGTGGCGTTTGCCGACTGGTTTCGAGGCTTTGGCTTGTTGTTGATCCTCGACCACGGCAATGGTTATATGAGCTTATATGGCCACAATGACAGCTTGTTTAAGGAACACGGTGACTGGGTGGAAGCCAATGAAGTCATCGCCCGGGTGGGCTCAGGCAACGGGCAATTAGGATCTGGCCTGTATTTTGAAATACGACATAACGGCAAGCCCATCAACCCCACGCGCTGGTGTAAAAAATAAGCCCAGTAAAAGCCGCAACAGACGGCAGAAACTGAAACGGTTTTGAAAATAGTTTGATTTGATCCCGTAAAATATTGATTAGCGACTAAAATAGTATGTACAAACCGGCAAAAACTCCGGCATACTTACTTGATTAGTGGATTTAACCATTTGCAAATAGCGGCCGGATATTCCTCCAATGCCTCAATAATGGTTGATTGTGAAATACAATTTTATTAATAACGGAAAATGTTTGGAAACTATATGAACTCAACGACTCGCTCATTCTTGGTACTCACCATTGGCCTGATGTTAGGCATTTCCTTAACCATCGGTCATGGTGTATTTGCAAAAAAAGAGGACGCCGACTTCAGCAGTCTGCCATTGAACGAACTTCGCAGCCTCACGGAAGTGTTCGGCCGGATCAAACAAGACTATGTCGAGCAAGTCAGCGATAAGGAGTTACTGGATAACGCCATCCGCGGTATGCTGGCCGGCCTGGACCCACACTCCAGCTATTTGGACGCGGAAGGTTACAAAGATTTGCAAGTGGGCACTTCCGGTGAATTCGGCGGATTGGGGATCGAAGTGGGCATGGAAGACGGCTTTGTCAAAGTCATTGCCCCCATAGATGATACGCCGGCGCAACGAGCGGGAATACTGGCAGGTGACATGATCATTCGCCTGGACAGCAAACCCGTCAAAGGTCTGACGCTGCATCAAGCCGTAAACATCATGCGCGGTAAAGTGGGCACGCCCATTGTGTTGACCGTGGTGCGCGACGGCACCGACAAACCTTTGGAAATTAAAATCGTGCGCGATACGATTAAGGTCAAAAGCGTAAAACACCGCTCTTTAGGCGACGGCTATGGCTATTTGCGGATTTCTCAGTTTCAGTCCCATACCGGCGACAATCTGGCCGATGCGCTGGACAAATTACGTGAAGAACAAGGCGGTGAACTGAACGGCCTGGTGCTGGATTTACGCAACAATCCGGGCGGTGTACTGAATGCCGCGGTTGAAGTCAGTGACGCCTTTCTGGATAAAGGCTTAATCGTCTACACCCAGGGCCGTGTGCCGGATTCCGAATTGCGTTTCAACGCCACACCCAAAGAGCTCTTAGAAGGCGCGCCTCTGGTGGTGCTGGTCAACGGCGGCTCGGCCTCCGCCTCGGAAATCGTGGCAGGGGCGTTGCAAGACCACAAGCGGGCGGTCATTATCGGCGAACGCACCTTCGGCAAAGGATCGGTTCAAACCATTTTGCCATTGCAGAATAATACCGCACTGAAATTGACCACGGCCCGCTATTACACCCCGTCGGGCCGCTCCATACAAGCCGAGGGCATTCAACCCGACATCGTACTGGAATCCATTAAAGTGACCAGCCTGGTTGAACAAGCTTCCATGCGCCTAAAAGAAAAGGATTTGACCGGTCATTTGCAGGGTGACGAGGAAGACACCGACGCCACCGCGGGCAAAGGCGAGGAAGAAGAGGTTTCCCTGGCACAATCTGATTACCAGTTGTACGAAGCGCTTAACGTACTCAAAGGATTGCATATTCTCAAAATGCGCAATTAATCGTATCATCTTTGTTCTAAGCTCCTGGCGGCCGGATTAAAGCTTTCGCTTAATCCGGCCGTTTTATTTCCGGGGTGCTGTTTTTATGCACCAACCATCGGCAATCGCTTTAGATACCGTCCGGACTGGGAGTCATATATGCACAAGGACCGCTACCATCTCCACCGACCGCTATATCATCAATCGCTTTTTAAATGGAGACTCAACTTTTGTGGCTTCTTTGGGCTAGCCGCGTGGCTGCTATTGATGGGCAGCACACCCGTGTATGCCGCCCACCCATCTCCAGCCGGAGGGGATATTCCGGCCATTGCCATCATTATCGACGACTTGGGCAATGGCTATGAGCGGGACAAGCGCGCCGTGCTATTGCCCGGCAACCTCTCCTACGCGTTCCTACCGCATACCCCGTACACCGCCGAACTGGCTGAATTAGCCTATCGTTTGCACAAAGACATATTATTGCATCTACCCATGCAGGCCACTGCCGCTGAATCTTTGGGACCGGGGGCACTGACACTGGACATGTCCGCCCGGCAACTGCGGCAAACCTTTCTTGCCAGCCTGGCGTCAGTACCTCACGCCATCGGCGTCAACAACCACATGGGCAGTCTGTTAACCCAACACCCAGGCCATATGCAATGGTTGATGCAAGCCATTGCGGAGTCAGGTGATTTGTTTTTTGTGGACAGTTTTACCGCCCCTAAAAGCGTGGCCTATAAAATCGCGACCGAAAACCGGATACCCAATGTTAAACGCAATGTCTTCCTGGATTCGGATCGCTCATCTACCGCTATCAGGCAGCAATTTTACCGCCTGCTGGCGGTCGCCCGTAAAAACGGTATTGCATTAGCCATCGGCCATCCTTATCCTGAAACCCTGGCGGTATTGGAAACGCTGCTTCCCACATTGGCGGAGCGTGGTGTCCGGCTGGTGCCGGTATCTCAATTAATTTATCTGGAGAACCAAAGGATTCGAACATGGCGAGCGTCCTTGTCCCATTAGCCCAGGGTTGCGAAGAGCTTGAGGCAGTAACCATTATCGACCTTCTACGCCGGGCCGGCATAGAGGTCATTTCCGCCTCCTTAAGCGAGGGCCCGGTGACTGCCAGCCGTGGAACCGTGTTAGTGGCGGATTCCACCTTACATGAAGCGCTTCATCGTGAGTACGATATGGTGGTGCTGCCAGGCGGCCTGCCCGGAGCGGATCATCTAGACCGCGATGAGCGCATACAGCATTTGCTACAGTCCATGGCGAAAGCCAATAAATTCACTGCTGCGATTTGTGCGGCCCCCAAGGTTTTGGCGACAGCGGGTTTGCTGGAAGGCAAACGAGCCACCGGCTTTCCTGGCGTGTTGGAAAAACTGCAGTTGCCCGCGACTCAATTGGAGACTTCCGCCGTGGTGAGAGACGGCAAAATCATTACTTCGCGAGGACCGGGAACGGCAATGGATTTTGCACTGGAGCTCATCGAGGTATTGGCGGGTAAAGCCCGGCGGGACGAAGTGGAATCCGCCTTACAGCGCCCTTAACAAACTCATGCGGCGTCCCCACAAGGCGCGCCGCACCGCATGGAAATTGACGCAGTAAGGCACATTAAACCAATCGTCATGCAGCGGACTCCGTGAGTTCCTCGGCGGCATTTTCCGTTTCAATGGCAGCGGGAATGCGCACCGTAAAAGTGGTCCCTGTACCTACAGTACTACTAACAGCAATAGTCCCGCCCATCATTTCGCAAAATTGCTTACTGATCGCCAAACCCAGCCCGGTGCCACCGTATTTACGTGTTGTGGAGCCGTCCGCCTGAACAAACGGTTTAAACAGGTTATTCATTTGACCTTGACTCATACCGATACCGGTATCGCTAATATTTATGGTCAACCAACCGTGTTGCGACTCAATACTAATGATAATCGTGCCATTTTCAGTGAACTTTGACGCGTTACTTAACAAATTAAACAGGATTTGGCGCAACTTAACCACATCCGTTTTGATTTTCTCGCGTGGATTGCCACATTCCATCTTGAGAATATTATTTCGCTCTACAATGAGTGGATTTAAAACTGAAACCACCTCATCCAGCAATTTGCCGATGGACACGTTTTCCACAAACAATCCCATTTGCCCTGCTTCAATTTTGGACAAATCCAGTATTTCGCTGATGAGATTCAATAAATGGCGCGCTGCCGTTCGAATTTTTGACAAGTCCTTGGCAGCCGCATGATTACCCTCAGTATCGCAGTCTTCCGCCAGCAGCTCACTATAACCAATAATCGCGTTCAGCGGGGTGCGCAGCTCATGGCTCATGTTAGCCAAAAACCGGCTTTTGGCTTTGTTGGCGTCTTTCTCGCTGTCCCTGGCCACCACCAGTTCGATGTTATTTTGAATCGTGCGCTCCAGGTAACGCAAGGTAAAAAACAGCACAAACCCCATCACAACAAACACACAGGACAACACCAGAGCAAATTTATATTGACTCACGTGGATTTGATCATAGACATCCGTGATATCCGTATAGATCTCGATGACGGCTTCTATGTTTTGGTTGCTGGTATTGCGCAGCGGCATATAGCTGGATAATACGTAGCGGTTACGCAATGTTACACCGCTAAAAGATGGGAATTGTTTATGAAACCGAATATGCGCAGTCACTTCACCGCGGCGGGCGTTGGCTATTCCGCCATAGTTTTCATCATGCCGAACTCCCGCCTGATGCGATTCGGTGGAAAATAGCGTCAAGCCATCCAAGTCGAACAATTTGACTTTTAAAACATTGGTCCCTGTGACCAGTTCGGCCAGCGGCTCATCCATCATCAGAGCAATCATATCCATAACCATATTATTTTGCAGATCGATCGGCGTGTGTTCCGGAGTGCTCTCGGCATTCAAGGAAGCTACCAGGCCGTGTATTTGCGGCCAGAGCACATTCGCCATGGCTCGGGATAAGATGATATTGCTTTTTTCGGAGACTTTCTGAATATCGTTGAATGCCACGATCCGGAACATCCAGGTCAACAACACAATAATCACAATGGTTAATGGCAATCCAACGAGAAAAAGATATTTGGTCAGTCGAAACATTGTTTTTTGTATTGTTGGTGGTGGTACTGCGGCCAAACCTTATGCCAGCACATACTGCATTTTTCCGCGCTAATAGGTTGTTCTATAGTCAACGGCTGAACGCGCAATATCTTTAGCGGCATCGACCAGGTTGTCGGTAGCAACTTTTATTATTTCAAAGAGTTGTATAAATTCCTGACAGTATGCAGGGAATTGGAAGGTTAGTCTTTATGGGAAGGCCAGGCAAAAACCAATATCAAAGCGCCAAGCCCCCCCAGCATCCAGGTCAACACTGGAGCGTTGGCCCATTTGACGGGGGCGTAATCGGCCAGGCCTTGGAGCAACAACACCGCGCAGATGATCATAACCGAACCAATGACCACTTTGACGGTGCGTTGATTGGCGCGGCGAATTTCCCGGCGTATTTGCTCGAAGCTTTCCGCGGATTGCGCCACCGGCTGGCCGGGCTGATGGCGTTTTAAGGCGTCGTACAACATCTGGGGCATTTCGGGGAATTTTTCCGTCCAAAACGTGGAATTATCTTTCAGGCTTTTAACGAGCGAACGCACCCCCAGCTGTTCGCTCATCCAGCGTTCCAGAAACGGCTTTGCCGTTTGCCATAAATCCAGTTCGGGATACAATTGGCGCCCCAGCCCTTCGATGTTAAGCAGGGTTTTTTGCAACAACACCAGCTGCGGCTGAACCTGCATGTTAAAGCGGCGCGCGGTCTGGAACAGCCGCAACAGCAGGTGACCAAACGAGATATCTTGCAGCGGCCGGTCGAATATGGGTTCGCAGACCGTGCGTATGGCGGATTCAAACTCATCGATGCGCGTGCCGGCCGGCACCCACCCGGATTCCACGTGCAACTCGGCCACTTTACGGTAATCGCGATGAAAAAAAGCCAGAAAATTGCCGGCCAAATAACGCTGATCCTCCGGGCTTAAAGTACCCATGATGCCGAAGTCCACGGCGATATACTGGCCCTCGGGGGAGACAAAAATGTTGCCCGGGTGCATGTCGGCATGAAAGAAATTGTGCCCGAACACCTGGGTGAAAAATATTTCCACCCCGTTTTCCGCCAACTGCTTCAAATCCACACCCATCTTGTTCAAGCGCTTAATATCGCTGACCGGCGTGCCGGAGATGCGCTCCATGACCATGACATTAGGGCGTGTCAGCGGCCAATGCACTTCGGGCACATACAACAAGGCAGAATCCTCGAAATTACGCCTTAGCTGCGACGCCGAAGCCGCTTCGCGCATCAAGTCCAATTCGTCAATAATGGTTTTTTCATACTCCGCCACCACTTCCAGCGGCCGCAGGCGTTTGGCCTCTTGCCAATAGCGTTCGGCCAGTTCGGCGATGGTATACAGCAACTCCAGATCACTGCGGATGGTGGATTCGATGCCGGGGCGCACGATTTTCACCACAACTTTTTCACCGCTTAATAATTGTGCCGCGTGTACCTGGGCAATGGAAGCCGAGGCCAATGGCTCGGCATCAAAAGCGGCAAATAATTCGTTGAGAGGCTTTTTATAGGCTTTTTCCACAATCTGCCTTGCCTGCTCGCTGGGAAAGCTGGGCACGTTGTCCTGTAAACGCGCCAGCTCCAAAGCAATGTCATCCGGCAGCAAATCTCGGCGGGTGGAAAGCAACTGACCAAACTTGATAAAGATAGGTCCTAAATCCTCCAACACACGGCGAATGCGCACCGCCCGCGGTACATCTTTTTCGCGAAACCAGCGCCAGGGCGACAAATAAGCAAGGAAACCCACGGGGCGAAACAAATGGGTGGCCAGCACGACTTCGTCCAGGCCGTGGCGCATCAACACCCAATTAATGTAGGTGAGTCGCAGGAGTTGCTTTACGGCCTTCAAGGCTTCGCCGCCTTTAGCGCAGCCGGCACAGCGGATGCCAAGCGTTGCACGCGCGCCGCTAGCCGCTCCACGTCATCGCGCAAGGTATCCACTTCCCGTTCAAACGCGTCTACTTCGAACCGGGCGGGCAAGGCGTCGGATTCGAATTTTAAATATTCCGCCAGGTTGTCCTGCATCGAGGCAACGGTGTGCGCACCCCACTGCATAACACTACGTACTGTGTTACCCATTTTATGAGCCGCCACATCACCGACAAGATACGACAGCCGCTCTTCCCAATCGAAGTCCATGGCGCGCAGAATATCTTGGAACTCCTGACCTAACTCCACATCTCCCTGGATATGAACCGAGCCTTTAAACAAACTTTCGCCGGGCCTTGCGGACACTCCCATGGACAACAATTCAATGGACGACCCCCGCAAGCGGGTATCCACCCTACCGTCGTAGTAACTGAAAACCTGCAATTCGTCCTCGGTGGGAATGAAATACAACTTAACGGGCACATCACTGAGTTCGATGGCCAATACCTTGCCGGCGAGCTTTTGGAAACGGGATTTTGCGGTTTGGTCCAACTCCAGAACGCGGTTAACCGCCGTTTGCAGTGCCGCGGTTAATCCGGTGAACAACAGATTCATGTTCGGCCTCATCTTATTTTAATCATCAACCACGAGGCTCACGAAGAAAGCAAATATTAAAGACAAAAAACGTATTCAAATCGTCGTGTGCTTTGTAGTTGTAGTGCAATAAAAAATTTTCTTCCCCTGCCAGCGCTCTAACGTATTTCGTTGATCAACTGTAGCAATGATTTTTGCGACTCGTCATCGGTTCGCAAATGGGCATTGTATAACACGACCGTGTTGGCGATTTTGTCATGAAAACCCTGTTTGCGCGGGTCCCAAGCGATCCATAAAAACCCCAAGCCTAATGTCAGCGCCGACACATAATAGCCCAAATAACGCAATGCGGCCTGGGGGATGCTCACAGGCTGAGCGCTGTCCGCGTCCACCACTTGACAGCCCATCAGCAATTTTCCGGGCGTGCCGAACCACTTGACCCAAAATCCGACGGTGATAATCAGACTGAGGAGGTTTTCAACAACGCCTTCCAAGGACCAAAAGCTGGCATTGACATATTGCGGACCCAGCACAATGAAAAACACAATCAGTAAAAATCCAGTATCCACCAGCGCCGCCGCCAGCCGCCGCCAAAACCCCGCATATTGGAGTTCCGCGTCCGAAATCACAATTTAAACCCTCGATGCAAGGCCACAATGCCACCGGTCAAATTGTGATAGTCACAGCGTTCGAAGCCGGCTTGTTCCATCATGGTTTTTAAGGTTTGTTGATCGGGGTGCATACGGATGGATTCGGCAAGGTAGTTGTAGCTGCTCGCATCGTTGGCAACCAGCTTACCCATGATCGGCAGCACATTAAACGAATAGGCGTCGTAAACCGGGCCTAGGCCCGGCAATACCGGTTTGGAAAACTCCAGCACCAGCAATCGTCCGCCCGGCTTAAGCACGCGAAACATGGAAGCCAGCGCTTTGTCGATGTGTGTAACGTTGCGCAGGCCAAATGCAATGCTGATGCAATCGAAATGGTTTTCCGCAAACGGCAGGCATTCGGCATTGGCTTGCACATATTCCACGTTACCCACTACGCCAGTATCCACCAGGCGGGCGCGCCCTTGCTGCAACATGGAAGAGTTAATATCCGCCAGGACGATCTCACCGCGCTCGCCCACCAAACGGGCAAACTTAGCAGCCAGATCGCCAGTACCTCCGGCAATATCCAACACCCGCTGCCCGCTGCGCACGCCACTCATTTCAATCGCAAATCGCTTCCATAAACGATGCACGCCAAATGACATTAAATCGTTCATGACATCGTATTTGTCCGCCACCGAGTGGAACACGCCGGCTACTTTGCCGGCTTTTTCCGTGACTGGGACTTTTTGATAACCGAAATGGGTTTGGTCTTGTTTGGCGGATGTGCCGGGTTTATCGCTCATATTGGTTTGCACCTCTTTTTAACTAAGCATCAAGACGCCGGGGACGCCAAGGTTTTCTAGCTTTTTGGCTTGAATCCTCTTGGCATCCAGCGCGTCCCCGGCATCTTGACGGTTTTTTTTATTCTCAGGATTTGCGTTTATGGCCGGCTTGTTCGAGTTTGCTTAAATAATCCTGCCACAAGGCCTCTTGATCGGCGCCCAATTGGTACAACGTGTCCCAGGAATATATTCCCGTATTATGGCCATCGTCGAATTCCAGCTTGATGGCGTAGTTGCCCACCGGCTCTATGTTGGTGATATTGACCTCTTCTTTGCCCACTTGCAATACTTCCTGGCCCGGTCCGTGGCCCCTGACTTCCGCCGATGGTGAATATACACGCAGGTATTCGCACGGCAGTTTGTAAGTATTGCCGTCATCGAATGAGATTTCCAATATTTTGGATTTTTGATGCAGGTTTATATCGATAGGTCGGGGGGATGTTGGCACTGCCGTTTCCTCTTTTGATCACTTAATAAGTCAATCTTCAAGACACCTGGTATTTTGTACGACTTTTGTTGCCTGGCGTCTTGGGAATTGTTCGTATTATAAAATGTAACGGCTCAAGTCTTCATCCAGGGCCAGGTCCGACAATTGCTGGTTGACATACTCAGCGGTAACTTCAATGGTGTCACCGCCATTGTCGGAGGCGGAAAACGAAATGTCTTCCAACAATCTCTCCATGACCGTATGCAAGCGGCGGGCGCCGATGTTTTCGGTACGTTCATTGACTTGCCAGGCCACTTCGGCGAGCCGGGCGATGCCTTCGGCGGTGTATTTGAGCGTCACCTGTTCGGTAGCCAGTAAGGCGGAATATTGTTCGGTCAACGAGGCGTCGGGCTCAGTGAGGATGCGCACGAAATCCTCCACGGTCAGGGCATTGAGTTCCACGCGGATGGGAAACCGGCCTTGCAACTCCGGGATTAAATCGGATGGTTTGGAAAGATGAAATGCCCCTGAAGCGATGAATAAAATATGGTCGGTTTTAACCATGCCGTGTTTGGTGGATACCGTGGAACCCTCCACCAGCGGCAACAAATCCCGTTGCACCCCTTCGCGGGACACATCCGGTCCGTGGGTATCGCTGCGACGGCAGATTTTGTCCATTTCATCGAGAAATACAATGCCGTTTTGCTCCACATTGGCCACGGAACGCAATTTGATGTCTTCTTCGTTGAGCATTTTGGCCGCTTCTTCGTCCGTCAGCAGCTTGAAGGCGTCTTTAATGCGCAACTTGCGGGTTTTGGTGCGCCCGCCGCCGAGGTTTTGAAACATGCCTTGCAGTTGGCTGGTCATCTCTTCCATACCCGGCGGGGCCATGATTTCCACACCGATAGGACTGGCGGTCAATTCCACTTCGATTTCCTTGTCATCCAGATCCCCTTCGCGCAATTTTTTGCGGAATTTTTGTCGCGTGGTGGATTGGGTTTCGTCCCCGGGTTCGTCGGACAGGAAGCCCACGCTGCGGGCCGGCGGCAATAATATATCCAAAATGCGCTCTTCGGCGGATTCTTCGGCGTGGTTGCGCACTTTGGCCATTTCTTCTTCACGGGTCATTTTGATGGAAATATCCACCAAGTCACGAATGATGGATTCCACATCCCGTCCTACATAACCCACTTCGGTGAATTTGGTGGCTTCCACTTTCACAAACGGGGCATTGGCCAGTTTGGCCAGGCGCCGCGCAATTTCCGTTTTGCCCACGCCGGTAGGCCCGATCATGAGGATGTTTTTGGGGGTGATTTCACTTTTCAGTTCGTCACTGACCTGGCTGCGGCGCCAGCGGTTGCGCAACGCTATGGCCACGGCACGCTTGGCTTCGGACTGGCCGATGATGTGTTTATCCAGTTCTTGTACGATTTCTCGAGGGGTCATTTGGGACATAATCTATTCTCAAAAACTACGCTATTAGGTGGCGGTTAGGCGGTTGTTAAATACTCAGCTCTTCAATGGTGAGTTGATCATTAGTAAATACACAAATATTGGCAGCAATATGCAAGGATTTTTCCACGATGGTGCGGGCATCCAAATCGGTATTTTCCAACAGTGCTGTAGCAGCGGCCTGAGCGAACGGTCCGCCGGAACCCATGGCGATCAAACTGTGTTCCGGTTCGATGACGTCGCCGTTGCCGGAAATTATCAGTGAGGAGGTGGCATCTGCGACGGCCAATAAGGCTTCCAAGCGCCGCAACATGCGATCGGTACGCCAGTCTTTGGCCAGTTCTACGGCCGAACGCGTCAAATTGCCCTGATGCTTTTCCAGTTTGCCTTCAAATCGTTCAAACAAAGTAAACGCGTCGGCCGTGCCGCCGGCAAATCCAGCCAACACTTTTTCGTGATACAGCCGCCGCACTTTGCGGGCATTGCCTTTCATGATGGTATTGCCCAGGGAGACTTGACCGTCCCCGCCAATGACCACTTTACCATTGCGGCGCACGCTGACAATGGTCGTGCCGTGAAACGTAGGATCCAAGATGATTTCCTTTTTAGTTTGTCTTCTTAGAGTGTACAACAATCCCGGCGTTATCGCGGGAGAGGCTGAGGCCGAATTCAATAAATGTGTTGGAATCAGGCGTTTTTCAATGGCTTGTGCTTGGATTTGAGCGTGGATTTCTGCGCTGCCTTGGCCCTTGGGTGGGCTGCATCATATACCTTGGCCAGGTGTTGAAAATCAATGTGGGTGTAGATTTGGGTGGTGGAGATGTCGGCATGGCCCAGCAACTCCTGCACGGCACGCAAATCCCCGCTGGATTCCAATAAATGGCTGGCGAAAGAATGGCGCAAGCGGTGGGGGTGTACCGGGGTATCGACGCCTTGCATTATGCCCCAATGTTTCATGCGTTGCTGTACCGCGCGCACCGAGATCCGCGTACCGCGCTTGCTGACAAATAATGCGGTTTCACTGCTATTGGCCAGTGTTACCCGCGCTTTTAACCATTGCTTGAGACTTTCGCGGGCAAATCGGCCGATGGGTACAATGCGCGTTTTTGCGCCCTTGCCGGATACCGGTACGCTGTCATCGGCCGGATCAATACTGTCGATATTCAGAGAAACCAGCTCCGCCAGGCGCAGTCCCGCCGAATACATCAATTCCATCATGGCCCAGTCGCGCACCGCCGTGGGGGTGTCGTGGTTGAGGTTCAGCAATTGGCTCATTTCGTCCACGTCCAGCGGGGTGGGCAATTTGCGGCCGGTTTTCGGAGCGCTAATCCCAATGACCGGGTTATGTTTCACTTGCGCCTCGCGGCACAGGAAATGAAAAAAACTGCGTATGGCCGATAACTCCCGTTGCAGGCTGCGCCCACCCAGGCCTTTGCGATGGCGGGTAGCGATGTAGGAACGCATGAGATGATTGTCCACTTCTGTCCAGTGTTTGATGTCGTGCTGCAAACAATAGTCGATGAATTGCCGTAAATCGCGCTGATAATTGCTGATGGTGTGGGGAGAGTAGCGTTTTTCGCTGGTCAGGTACTGATAGAAAGCGTCCGCTTGTGTGTGCAATGACGGCAAGTGCGAGTGCTTTTTGTGGTTCGTCTTAATTGGCTAGCGACTTATTTTGCTTCGACCTTAGTTTCTATGAACCGTAACACGGCTTTACTGATCAAGTGGCTCATCTGGTTCAAATACACGGTTCCCATGCCGGGATGAAAACGGGTGTCTTCGAAGCTGCCGATGGCCAATAGCCCGAAACCTTTTTGCGCCATCAACGGCAATAAAGCCACTGAACCGATGCGTTCAGATGCACCGGCAAACAAAAACTCCCGTTGAGTCTGCTTCAACCGTCCACACAGCGGGCGGCCGTCTTCGAAAATCTTGCCAAACAATTGCTTTAAATCATCGGCATTACTGATGAACTCGCGGCGGTTCAAAGCGTTGACGACTTTGGGAGTCGCAACGATGCGCAATGCCACGGCATCGGCGGCGAAATCGGTTTTCAGGTTTTGAACCAGCAAATTGACCACTTCAGAGACCGAGTCCGCTTCCATTAAATTCAGGGTGAGTTTGTATACCTGACGGTTTAATCTTTCGTTGTCCCGGGCGATTTGCACCAGGTCATCCAACTGTTTTTGCAATTTACGGTTTTGTTTGCGAAGCACATCCACCTGGCGCTCCACCAAGGACACGGCACCGCCGGTGACGTGCGGCACTTTTAAATCAGTGAGCAGCTGTGTGTGTTTTTCGAAAAAATCGGGATGCTGTTGGAGGAATTTCTCCACATCCTTGTCTGATACGCGCTCTTGTACATCGCCTGGTTTGGTTTGAATGCTCATATTGATATACGCCCCTCGAATACGCTTTCCGCCGGACCGGTCATCCACACGGGCTCACCCTCACCCGCCCATTGAACCACTAATTGGCCGCCAGGTAAATTAACATTCACCTGCTGCTGCAACAATCCCCATTTGCGGCCCACGACCACCGCCGCACAAGCCCCCGTGCCACACGCCTGGGTTTCACCCACGCCGCGTTCAAACACCCTCAGCTTTATATTCAGTGTATCAACGATTTGCATAAATCCAACATTGGTTCGTCGGGGAAACCGCTCATGGTGCTCCAGCAACGGTCCCCAGGTTAACACCGGCGCCTGTGCCACATCATCCACCAATAATACCGCATGCGGATTACCCATGGATAGCGCGCCAATTTCCACATCTTGCGACGGTAATGCAATAACATAGCGCTCCTTGAGTGAATCCGCCGACAGCGGTATGTCCTTAGGATCAAATTTGGGCACGCCCATATTCACTGTCACCTGGCCGTCTTCACGCTCGTTGAGCGCAATGACACCGGTATTGGTGCTCACGGTGATGGGATTTTTATCAGTCAATTGCTTGTCGCGTACAAAACGGGCAAAACAACGGGCACCGTTTCCGCATTGCTCTACTTCGCCACCGTCGCTGTTAAAAATACGGTAACGAAAATCCACATCCGGGCGATCCGCTGGCTCGACCAATAAAAGTTGGTCACATCCCACCCCCCGATGGCGGTCGGCAATGAAACGAATTTGTTCGCCAGTTAATGACACGGTTTGATCGATGGCGTTGATGACCACAAAGTCGTTACCCAGGCCGTGCATCTTGGTAAATTCCAGTTCCATTCGGCTTTATTTTGCTTGTGATTGATTCGTTTGGGTTGGCGCCGATTGAGCTTGCCGGGTTAAAGGCGCATCCCGGTTCCATTCACCGGATTTGCCACCGCTTTTATGCACCAACCCTATGGCTTCCATGTGCATGCCCCGGTCTACAGCCTTACACATGTCATATATGGTCAATAAGCCCACTTGAACCGCTGTCAGCGCTTCCATTTCCACCCCGGTCTGACCTTGGCTTTGAGCACTCACCCGGCACAACACGCAGAAATCTTCAATCACAAAATCCACACTGACTTGGGTCAGTGGAATCGGATGACACAAAGGGATTAACTCAGCGGTTTTTTTCGCGCCCATTATGGCGGCGATGCGGGCCACTGCCAATACATCGCCTTTTTTATGCCCCCTCTCTTTAATCAACGCCAATGTCCCGGCCTGCATGCAAATACGGCCTTCGGCCACCGCCGCACGCTGGGTAGTGGGTTTGTTGCCCACATCCACCATCACCGCTTGTCCGGATTGATCAAAATGCGTTAGTTTCGTCATGGGATTCGCTATTGATAATTAACTATTGATTATTACCTATTGATTATAGTCATCAAACGCAGGCATAAGTTACACTTTCAGCCAGTATACCGTAAGATGGGTTGCGTCAAGTCAGCCAACGGCTTCAACCAACTATAGTTTGAGCAGTATGGTCCAATCTGACCGTTTCAATGTCAGCGGTCTTAATACCAGAATCACCCATAGCCGAGTGATATATATTAAAACATGACCTTAAATGATGCGCAGCGCTAAACCCTGTAAAGAGACAACATGGCCATAACCGCGAAGTTTTTTGCCAGTTTACGCGAGTCATTGGGATTAGACGAGAGTCGTATCGCACTGTCTGAGGTGAATACTGTGGCCGAGGTGTGGGACCAGGCCACTCAGGGGGCGCAAATGCCGCCCAATACATTAATGGCCGTGAATATGGAATACGTTACCGGGGATCATCACGTCAAAGATGGCGACGAAGTGGCGTTTTTCCCGCCGGTTTCCGGTGGATAAAATCGATAACCCACCGCCGGTAGCAAATCAGTAGGCCGTAGACCATCAGAGTGGTATTTTCCGTGAGTGATCCATTGTTTCGCGCGGCATAGAAAATGGTTCACCTGCTATCACACGCACCTTGTCCATTATCATTTGACGATGAAAAAACACTATGAAAATTGAACTCTACGCCAATGCATTTAATCCGTGGGAGGAGTTGAACCGCTATCAAAACACCCACGCGCTGCAAGGCCGTGTTGGCGCAGCGTGTGTGTTTGTCGGTACCATGCGGGATTTCAATGAAGGCGATACTGTAAGCGCCATGTACCTGGAACATTACCCGGAAATGACCAGCGCGTATTTACAAAAAATCGCCGCCGAGGCCCAGCAAAAATGGCCGATCGAAGACCTCGTGATGCTGCACCGCTACGGCCAGATCCAACCCAACGACACTATTGTGTTGTTAGCGGTGTGGAGTGCACACCGGGAGTCGGCGTTTGCCGCCTGCCGCTACCTCATTGAAGAGCTTAAAACCCGGGCGCCCTTCTGGAAAAAAGAAACCTTGTTGGCGGACAATTCCAGCCGCTGGGTTCAAGGTACGCTTAAGGCATAAAATCACTTCACACCTTGACTACTTTTTCGTCTTTAGCGGTTTACCAATGCATCAATCATGAACCGTGACATGGGGTTTGTTATACGCCATGGATTCAGCCACTGGGACATAGTGGATTTCAAAACGCATGGTACTCAAGTCCCCAATCACATAAGTAGGATCGGCGCCGACTCCGCCCACGGTGCCGGGATTGATCAACACGGTGGTGGTTTGTTTAATGGTTGCCACCTCACGGATTTCCACCCTGTGATCATGGCCGCAGCACACCAAATCCCACTCTCCAGTGGTGCTTAAAGCTCGTGCGTAGTGGGGATAATGCACCAGGAATATTTTTCGCCCCGCCAATTCCATCCCGGCGTCCTGGCCATAAAAATTCACTACACTTTCGGGTTCCTGGGCCAGCATGGTCATGTTGTACAAATCACCGGTATTGTTGCCATGAATCACGTGCACGGGCAAGCCGTGCTTCTGTAATACCCGCAACGTGGTTGGCGCCACCACATCACCGCAGTGCAACACAGCTTGCGCGCCGGCGGCTTTGGCGTCTTCCACGGCAACGTCCAACAGTTTTCGGTTGTCATGGCTATCGGATAGGATACAAATTTTCATAAAAGCCTTCCAAATTCAATGAATACTCGAAATTTTCTTTTATAATCAGACAAATAGCGATTACCAGCGGATTATCGCCGCCTTCAATATGAACCACTGTCAGGGGGTACTTCAGGAATTGCTTTCGTGATTTACATCAATAGAGCAGAATAATCACCCGAAATTGCGCTTTTGGCCGGTTGTGTACCCAATTCTAACCCAGTTATGATAGCAAAGCTCTAAAAACAGCATCACTAAAAATGATGGGAGGACGGTACGGCAGTTTCAAGCATGACAAACAAAAATAAATTAAGGCCGGTCAAACAAAGTTCCACTTAGATTCCGCACCTACACGCTACCCACTGGCAAGCGGTTTGCCGGTGCTTCTCCGGTAGTGTGTGCTGGCATTAAAAGAGACATCGGTGAGGGATCGTCGTTACACTGCTGTTTGACTGGATTGAAAACAACAACAAGTCGGAGGATGTCACGGGAATGAATACAGAATTTTATATACCACCGATATTAGGTGTGGTCGGGCTTATTATCGCCTTCATCATATATGGCATGGTGAAGAGATACTCGCCTGGGGAAGGCAAAATGGTGGAGATTTCTGATTTGATCCACCTCGGCGCCATGGTGTTTATGAAACGCGAATACAAAATGTTAGGCATATTCGCGGCGATATTGATCGTATTATTGTATGTTTTTCTTGGCTGGCAAACTGCCATGGCGTTTCTGGTGGGTGCTTTGGCTTCCGCCACTGCCGGATACATAGGCATGTACACCGCCACTCAAGCTAATGTTAGAACCACTAATGCCGCACATTCCAAAGGCGCCGCAGACGCATTAACCGTGGCTTTCTTTGGCGGTTCCATTATGGGCATGACCGTCGCCTCGATGGGATTGTTAGGGCTGGGCGTATTGTATATGTTCTTCGGTGGCGATCCGCATACGGCGCATGTGATACACGGCTTTGGCATGGGCGCATCTTCAGTGGCGTTGTTCTCTCGTGTGGGCGGCGGCATCTACACTAAAAGTGCGGACGTTGGCGCGGACTTAGTAGGCAAAGTCGAAGCGGGTATCCCCGAAGACGACCCCCGCAACCCGGGAGTTATCGCTGACAATGTTGGCGACAACGTCGGTGACGTGGCCGGTATGGGCTCGGATATTTTCGAATCCTATTGCGGTTCAATAATCGCCACCATCGCTATGGCCTCCACCATGGCCACTCATTTAGTGGCTGAATTAGGTGGCGACCAGGCTGCGTTGATGTTTCTGCCCCTGGCATTGGCGTCCGCCGGCTTGATTTGTTCGGTCATCGGTATCGCCATAGTAAAAATGTTCTCGGCACAATCGCCGGAAAAAGCCCTGCGAACCGGCACTATAGGTGCGGCGGTCATCTTCATTGTCGCATCGTATTTTGTGATCAGCGCCGTGGGCGTAGCCCCCAAAGTATGGTGGGCCGTATTGGCCGGCACTATTGGTGGAATCATTATCGGTTTGGTCACCGAGTATTACACCGGAGGTGGTCCGGTTCGCAAGATCGCCACGGCGGGAGAAACCGGACCGGCCACGGTCATGATCACCGGATTGGCGATCGGTATGGAGTCGGTGACTATCCCACTACTGACTATTGCGTCCATAATCTTTGTTTCCACCGCCTTGGTGGGTGTATACGGCGTGGGCATTGCCGCGGTGGGCATGCTGGCCACCGTCGGCATCACCATGGCCATAGACGCCTACGGCCCGGTGGCCGACAACGCCGGCGGTATCGCGGAGATGGCGGAACTGGGACCGGAAACCCGCAAAATCACCGACTCTTTGGATGAGTTAGGCAACACCACCGCAGCCATCGGCAAAGGTTTTGCCATCGGCGCCGCCGCACTGGCCGCACTGGCGATTATTGCGGCGTTTGTGGAAACCGTCAGCGTCCATGTAGTGGACTTCAATCTGGAATTGAGCAATCCCAGGGTATTGGTGGGCATGTTCATCGGCGGTATTTTCCCCATGCTGGTCAGTTCCATGACCATGACCGCGGTGGGTGATGCGGCCTTTGACATGATTAAAGAGATACGCCGTCAGTTCAAGGAAATTCCAGGCTTGTTAGAAGGCACCGGCAAACCCGATACCGCCCGCTGTGTGGACATTGCCACCACCGCCGCGTTGAAGAAAATGATCCCACCGGGTACGCTGGCTGTGCTTGCACCGCCCGTCGTCGGGTTTTTATTGGGCCCTGAAGCCCTAGGCGGCATGTTGGGAGGCGCATTAGTCTCCGGCGTGTTGATGGCGTTAATGATGGCCAACGCCGGCGGCGCCTGGGATAACGCCAAAAAATACATCGAAAAAGGCAACCTGGGCGGCAAAGGCTCGGATGTTCATAAAGCCGCTGTCGTGGGTGACACCGTAGGCGACCCCTTTAAAGACACATCCGGTCCTTCCATGAATATTTTAATCAACGTATTGGCTATTGTTAGCCTGGTGATTGCTCCCTTATTAGGGCCATCATTGCTGTAATCTGCGTTGCTTTAAGCGGGTTGATTTGCACCCGCTAAGCCTTTTTACGGTATCAATAGTAAAAGCCCTTATTCAACTTATTGGATAAGGGCTTTTTTCATTCCCCGCTGGTTTACTTTTCCCTCATGTTTAAAAGTGTTCACCGTACCGCTGGCTGGTTTATTGGTCTAATATAACAAAGCGGATGAATGTGGTGTTGCCGGTGAGACGTTTGGACTTGCTGCAGCCGCCACACGATCAACTCGCCAATTGATTTACCTTATTATGCAAACGACCCGACCATCGCCAGCCGATCAATATTATCGCGTTTTGTTTGATGCCAGCAATGATGTGATGTTAGTGCTGGAACCTCGAAGCGGAATGATTCTGGATGCCAATCACGCATTCACTGAATTGTTTGGCTACACCAGCGCCGAGTGGGAGAATTTGTCCTTATCCTCCGTTGTGTGCAATGAAAAACAGGCGTTCTCCGACACGCTATCCACAGGACTGCATGCTCTGAGGGAGCCACTGAAATTTGAATGCCTTGCGGTGTGTAAATCCCAGGCAAATTTCTGGGTACAAGCCCTTCTCAAACCCATCGTGATCAACGAACAACAACGGGTTCTCGCAATCCTTCAGGATATCAGCGAATACAAACACATCGAATCGAGTTTGATGGATTCGGAAAAGCACTGGCGCACTTTAGCGGAAAACGTGCCCGATTTCATTGTCATCGTAGATCGGCAAGGCACTATGCAGTTCGTGAACAAAGTGTCACCCGGGAGGGAAAAAAGCGACATCATCGGCAAGTCTATGTTCGATTTTCAACCGCCTGAGTATCATGAACCCATGCAGCGCTGTTTGCAGCAGGTTTTCACTAGCGCAAAAGTCTGTACCTTGCAAACCGTCGCCACCGGCCCGCAAGGGGATTTAGGCCACTATTTCGTCCGCTTCTCCCCGATTGAGGAAAACCGTCAGGTCGCTGCGGCGCTGCTTATCGCCACCGATATCACCGAGCAAAAGCAAACCCAAGACGCTTTACATCAATCCGAAGAAAAATTCAAAAAAGCGTTTTACGCCAGCCCCGATGTCATCGCCATCACACGGTTAGGCGACGGCATGATTCTGGAAGTCAACGATAGCTTTGAACACATAACCGGCTACCACAAGCAAGAAGCCATTGGCCGCACCACGCTAGGACTCAATATATACGCCGACCCTGACGAGCGCCAGGCATTGATCCAGCGCCTGCATGAGACGCACAGCGTCAAAGATTTTCCCTGGACCATGCGCACCAAATCCGGCGAACTCAAAGATTGTCTGATATCAAGCGAAGTATTCACCATAGGCGACGAAACCCATATGGTTTCGGCGATCCGTGACATCACCGCCGCCAATAAAACCGAACAAGCGTTGCGTACCAACGAGGCCTCGTTACGCAAAGCGCATGAAATTGCCAACATTGGCAATTGGAGCTGGGACTTGCACACCAACCAAGTAGTGTGGTCGGACAACCTTTACCGGATCTACGGCTTTGATAAAGCCTCTTATGAAGGCGATGTGTGGGACATTATCTTCCAGACTATCCATCCGGAGGATAAAACCAAACTGGAATCCACCTTGCACAACATCAGTACCGAACACAAACCCAATTGGAGAATGGACTACCGTATAATCCGCCCCGACGGCGAACTGCGTTATTTGTGGGGCGACGGGGAGTATCTGTATGATGACGCCGGCAATCTGGTCAAAGTCATAGGTATCGTGCAAGACGTTACCGAACGCGTTCTCAATCAACAAGCCCTACTACGATCGGAAAAAGAACTCAAACAACGCAACTTGTCATTGGCCACCATTAACGCCATTGCTGACCGGGTGTTTCGCTCCTTCGATGTGCAGTCTATTGCTCACGAGGTGGTGGCCGCGATCGCCGAATTTTCCAACTCGCCTTCGATTTCGTTTTATCTGCTCAACCACCAAAACCGGACTCTGGACCTGGCTCACAGCAGCGAAACCGATAAGACCATGTTAAACAAAGTACGGCAACTGCCCATCGATGGCTCGATCTCCGGCCGCGCTGTGGTGGAGAAAACAATATTTGCGGCTGAAGACATACGCAATGATAAGCGCATGCACGAAGGTGCCAAAAACGCGGCCTTGCAACAAGGTTATGTATCCGCCGTGTGTCTGCCGGCAATTTTTCAAGATGAAGTATTGGCGATAATCAATTTCGCCTATAAAGAGCGGCGAGAGTTTTCCCATGCCGAAGTCGAAACCTATTTGGCCATCGGCAAATCCGTCGGCCTGGCATTGGCCAATGCCCGGCATATTTCCCAACTTGAAATAGAAATGCGCGAGCGCCAGCAAGCCGAAGAAACCTTGCGCAATATCGCTGTCGGTGTCTCGGCGGCGACGGGGAGTGAATTTTTTCGCTCATTAGTGACCAACGTCGCCACCACATTTGCGATCGACTTTGCCTTTCTCGGTGAATTGGACAAAACCACGAGAGACAAAATTAATACCATCGCCGTTTGGGTTAAAGGCTCCATGGCGCCGAATTTCCAATACGATCTCGAACACACCCCTTGCAAAAACGTCGTGAATAAACAGCCATGCATCATCACGGATTCGGTGCAACAACAATATCCTAAGGATTTGCTGTTTCAGGACATGGGCGTGGAAAGTTATATCGGTACACCATTGCGTGACTCCAGCGGCGATGTCATTGGTCTGTTTGTGGCCATGCACAGCAAACCTTTGTACAACCCAGATTTGATCATGTCCACGCTGCAGGTTTTCGCCGTCAGGGCGGCGGCGGAAATGGAGCGGCTCGCCGGCGAAGCAGCACTACGTAGCAGCGAAGAGCATTTGCGCCTGGCTCTACATTCTTCCAACGTAGGCACATGGGAATGGAATATCGAAAGCGGGGAAGTAATCTGGTCACAAAACGTGGAAAAGATTTTCAATCTGCCGTCCGGCTCTTTCGGAGGGAGTTACACCGACTATTTCGATTTAATTAAACCTGAAGATGTTGCGCACGTGCAAACCGCCATAGATGGTGCCATCAAGGGAATTAGTCCGTATGCAGTGGAACACCGGATAAAAAACAACGGCGACAAAGAGCATGGTGAGCGCTGGATTTACTGTCAGGGCGAGGTGCATCGCGATGCGGCGGGCAAACCCATTCGCATGCTGGGTACCATATCGGACATTAGCGAGCGTAAATACGCCGAACTCAACACCAAAGCTTCGCAAAAGATGCTGCAACTGGTGTTGGACTCCATTCCTGTGCGGGTATTTTGGAAAGATCTCAATTCTGTGTTCCTGGGCTGTAACAAATTATTTGCTGGGGATGCCGGGATACAAAACGCGCAACAAATTATCGGCAAAACGGATTACGACATGTCGTGGCGCGCACAAGCGGATGACTACCGCCGCGACGACCAGGAAGTGATGCGCAGTGGGGTACCGAAACTGCGTTACGAAGAAGCCCAAACCCAAAAAGACAAGACCGTATGGCTGCAAACCAGCAAAATTCCCCTCACCGATCTTAGCGGCAACATTATCGGCCTATTAGGCACCTACTCGGATATCACCGAACGCAAACAAGCCCTGGAAGACAAGCGCCGCTCCGAACAACGGCTGATGCTGCATTTCAAACAAACTCCCCTGGCGGTAATCGAATGGAATACCGACATGAAAATTGTCGAATGGAACCAGGCGGCGGAACGTATCTTCGGTTATACCCGCGACGAAGCCATTGGCCGTCAAGTTATCGACCTGATCATACCGAAGGACTACAAAAATCAAGTCAATCGTGTGGCCGATACCTTATTAAGCAAGCAGGGAGCACGTCGCCACACCAATCGAAACATCACCAAAGACGGCCGAATTATCACTTGCGAATGGTACAACACACCGCTGGTAGACGACACCGGCCAGGTTATCGGTGTTGCCTCAGCGGCTATGGACATTACTGAACGAATCAAAACTGAACAGGAACTGGCACAATACCGCGAGCACTTGGAAGAACTGGTCACCCAGCGCACTGACGAACTCACCCGAGTCAACAAGGAACTGGAGGCGTTTTCCTATTCCGTATCCCATGACTTGCGCGCACCGCTGCGATCCATAGACGGTTTCAGCCAGATACTACTGGAAGACTATGTGAATACGCTGGACGAACAAGGCAAAGAATATTTACAACGCGTTCGCAACGGTGCTCAGCGTATGGCACAGCTCATTGATGACATGCTGAGACTGTCCCGCCTTACCCGCAGCCAACTCGCCTATCAAGTGGTGAATTTAAGCGAAATCTCCACAGAGATTATCGCAGCGCTGCAAAACGAATCACCACAGCGTTCGGTTGAGGTTCACATTGCGCCAGACCTGTTGGCACACGGTGACGAAAGCTTACTCATTGCCGTGTTGGACAATCTCATCAGTAATGCCTGGAAATATACCAGTAAAAAACCGCACTCGGTGATCGAAATCGGCGGCTTCGCCGATGACAAGGAAACCACTTATTGGATCAAAGACAATGGCGCCGGTTTTAACATGAAATACGTCGACAAACTGTTTGGTGCTTTTCAACGCCTGCATCACATTCACGAATTTGAAGGCAGTGGCATAGGACTGGCGACAGTTGCCCGCATCATTCATCGCCACGGCGGCAGTGTGTGGGCAGAAGGCGAGGAAAACCGGGGCGCAACCTTTTATTTTACCCTGCCAAATCCCGACACCCGATAACCAAGCCACGCGCAAAACGCTACCCAGCGTCCAATTGACAGCGACGGAATCGGTATCTCCTCGCATAAAAAAACCCTTATCCGCCCGGATAAGGGTTTTGTGAACAACAAAATCAAGCGAATCGATCTTATTTAACGGTAAAACTCTTTTTGAGTTTTTTCTTCACCGGTGTGTTTTTTAATTTCACGTATTGTGGCAAGCCATTTTTATACGGCGGATAGTCTTCGCCTTTGATCAACGGCGAAAGGTATTCGCGGCACTTATCGGTGATGTGAAATCCGTCGTTGGTAATAAAATTCTTCGGCATCATTTTTTCCACATTGGCAACCTTGGACAGGGGCGCTTCGCCGACGGTCCATTTATAGGGCTTACTGGATTTTCTGACAATGGTGGGCATAACAGCGTTTTTTCCTTTAAGCGCCATCTCAACGGCAGCTTTACCCATGGCATAGGCTTGTTCCACATCCGTTTTGGAAGCGATATGGCGAGCTGCGCGCTGCAAATAATCCGCCACCGCCCAGTGATATTTATACCCCAGCTTGTCTTTGATCAATTGAGCCACCACCGGTGCCACGCCACCGAGTTGCGCGTGTCCAAATGCATCGCGAGTACCGGCCTCAGCCAAAAACCCACCGTCCTTGTTTTTCACACCTTCTGATACAACGATGGCGCAATAATCAAACTTCTTCACGCTTTGTTCGACTTTCTTCAGAAATTTTTCTTCATTAAACGTCACTTCGGGAAACAAAATAATGTGAGGGGCATCACCTTCTTGCTCGTTGGCAAGTCCGCCGGCTGCGGCAATCCAACCCGCATGACGACCCATAACTTCCATGACGAAGATTTTAGTGGAGGTTTTCGCCATCGAGGCCACATCAAATCCCGCTTCGCGAATGGAAACCGCCACATATTTGGCCACTGAACCGAAACCCGGGCAGTTATCGGTGATGGGCAAATCGTTATCCACGGTTTTCGGAATGCCGACGCAGGTAATCGGGTAACCCATGGTTTCGCTTAATTGAGAGACCTTATTGGCAGTATCTTGTGAATCGCCACCGCCGTTATAGAAAAAATAGCCAATATCGTGTGCCTCGAAGACTTCAATCAAGCGTTCATATTCCGCTCTATTCTCTTCCAAGCCTTTTAATTTATAGCGACAGGAACCAAAAGCGCCCGAGGGGGTGTAACGTAAGGCGGATATGGACTTATCCGATTCTTTACTGGTATCGATGAGATCTTCAGTCAATGCGCCAATAATCCCGTTACGCCCCGCATAGACTTTGCCGATTTTCTTGCTGTTCTTGCGCGCGGTCTCTATTAAACCGCATGCCGAAGCATTAATTACGGCGGTTACCCCTCCGGATTGCGCATAAAAAGCGTTTTTTACTGCCATGTGTCCTCCTCCATCTCTAGTCGATGATTGGTTTTATTATGTCTAACGCATCGTCAAAGAATAACCTTGGTGATGCCTGTACAAAACAAGAAAATTTTTATTGTTGAAAAAGAAAAAACGACACCGTTTTATCGATTAAACATTTATTTTGCGCAATGATACCCATTTTTGGATGCACTTGGGTTAGTTTTTTGCATTTTTTTAAAAATAATTGTTGATTTCATGCTGACTTTTTATTAAGTTCCAACTATTTTTAGAATAAGTATTAATCATTACTTATTAGCAAGTTAGTAAATGCGACAAAATAGAATGTCATAACATGATCTTGATGCTTATAGACACGTTTACCAACACTATTTCAAATACGCGCATTTCCATGCATTTGCAAACGGACACAATATCGCGCAACATGACGGCAGCCAAGGGAGATAAATAGCCAGATGAGAATCGTACTAGTGGGTGCGCCTGGATCAGGTAAAGGCACGCAGGCAAAAATGCTAGTCGATAAGTATGGCGTTCCACAAATTTCGACCGGCGACCTTCTTCGCAAAGCAGTTGCCGAACAAACCCCGTTGGGTTTAATGGCAAAAGCCGCCATGGATACTGGCCAGTTAGTCACCGACCAAATCGTGTTGGACATCATCAAAGAACGCCTCGCCCGGGCCGATGCAGACAATGGTTTTATTCTCGACGGATTTCCCCGCAACCTTAATCAAGCGCAGGCATTGGATGATGCGCTGGCCAGCATCGGTAAACCACTACAAGGTGCTATTCTCATTAAAATCGATTACGATCTGTTAATTCAACGCATTACTGGGCGTAGAACTTGCTTATCGTGTGGTGCGGTTTACAATATATACACATCGCCTGCGAAGCTGGAAGACCATTGCGACGAATGCGGTGGTAATCTGCATCATCGGGCCGATGATAATGAGCAAACGATTTCCAATCGATTGCGCGTATACGAAACCCAAACGTCTCCATTGATTCATTACTACCGGGACCAAAGCAAACTTTTTACCGTAGAAGGCACGGGCGAAATAGATGAGATCTTTGATCAACTGTGCAAAGTCATCGACACCATAGAAGCGCAGGAACAGCAAAAGGAGCAAGAGCAATATCGCGTAATGAACGAACTGAAGTCCGCGTTGAGCGAACTTGCAGAAGAATCCCATAATAATAATGAAAAACAACAACAAAAAACTAAAGAAACAGCAGTAACTTCCGAAAAGAAGGCAAAAGAAGCACCTAAACAAACAGGCACTATTGCCAATAAGGAGGCCACAACAATGGCAGCAAAACCTAAGAGAGCAAGAGCGGCAGCAAAGAAAAAAGTCGCTCCTAAAAAGAAAGTAGCAACCAAGAAGAAAGCGGCTAAGAAAAAAGTCGCATCCAAGAAGAAAGTAGCCAAGAAAAAGGTAGCGGCAAAGAAAAAAGCCGCTCCTAAGAAGAAGGCTGCCAAGAAAAAGGTTGCTAAAAAGAAAACCGCTGCGAAGAAAAAAGCAGCGAAAAAGCGCAAGTAAAGGGTTGTAATCCTGCTGTTACGCATTCGCAGTCAGGATTGACAACACTCAACGCGTTTTTACTCTTAAAAAGGGTGCATTTCGATGCACCCTTTTTTTTGGCAGCGAAAAAGTCACCCTTAGCCGCCAGGACGCCTAGGCTCCGGTGAAGAAGGCGTGCTGGCGCAGTGTTGTGGTGTCTTGCCGGCACTATTTCTCTTAGCGTCTTGGCGGTTCACCCACAATCTGGGTTAAAATCCTCAAATATCCGCAAAGTCATACAGCGAGGAGACCCACATTGGCTAATTTAAGTATTGTTGATCGTACTATGTCTGACACCCGCATGCGCCGCATGCGTAAAAACGATTTCAGCCGCCGGTTGATGCGCGAGTCTCAATTAAGTTGCGATGATTTAATTTACCCTATGTTTGTCATCGAAGGCTCAGGCCAGCGGGAATCCATCCCTTCTATGCCCGGCATAGAGCGTGTTAGCATCGACGAATTACTCCAAGAAGCGGCCCAACTGTGTGAATTAGGGATACCGGCAGTGGCGTTATTCCCGGTAACCCCGCAAACGGCCAAAAGTACAGATGCGCGCGAAGCGTATAATCCCGAGGGCTTGGCACAACGAGCCGTCAAAGCGTTGAAAAGCGCGTTCCCCGAACTGGGGGTCATTACCGATGTGGCGCTGGACCCATTTACTACCCACGGCCAGGACGGCTTAATCGACGCCGACGGCTATGTATTAAACGACGAAACCGTGGAAGTGTTAGTCAAACAAGCCATATCGCACGCCGAAGCGGGGGCCGACGTGGTGGCGCCATCGGATATGATGGACGGACGTATCGGCGCCATACGCCGTGCCCTGGAAGACGCTAAGCACATTCATACTCGCATTCTGGCTTATTCCGCCAAATATGCCTCCAGCTATTACGGCCCGTTTCGCGATGCCGTTGGCTCGGCTGCCAATCTGGGGGCGGGTAATAAATACACCTATCAAATGGATCCGGCGAACAGTAACGAAGCGCTATGGGAAGTGGGCTTGGATTTACAAGAAGGCGCCGATATGGTGATGGTCAAACCCGGCATGCCTTATCTGGACATCGTTTACCGGGTCAAACAGCAATTTGGCGTGCCCACGTATGTATATCAAGTCAGCGGCGAATACGCCATGTTAATGGCCGCAGCTCAAAATGGTTGGTTGAACGAGCAAGCCGTGGTCATGGAAGCGCTGCTGGCGTTTAAACGCGCCGGTGCCGATGGCATTTTGACTTACTTCGCCAAAACCGCTGCCCAATGGATTAAGGAAGGTTAATAAATAAAAAAATTCTTGACGACTCTTAACCTCTTGGCGGTTTAACACAAACAGCGGATACTCCCATGCCATCATTATTTGATTTTGAATCCAAACCTGACGCTTATGCCGTCATGGGCAATCCCATCGCGCACAGCAAATCACCGCAAATACACCAGGCGTTTGCCCGGCAAACACGGCAAAACATCACGTACGAAGCCATTCTGGTGGATGCCGGCGGATTCGATCAGGCCGTAGGGAATTTCGTGGCTACCGGCGGTAAAGGTCTGAATATCACCGTGCCCTTCAAACGTGAAGCCTGGAAATTGGTCAACCAACGCAGCCGGCGAGCCGAACTAGCCGGCGCCGTCAACACTATCATCGTCACCAAAGACCAGGGTTTGACCGGCGACAATACTGATGGTGTCGGTCTGGCAAGGGATTTAATTCAAAATCACGGCATGCAATTGCAGGACAAAACCATTTTGCTATTGGGTGCCGGCGGTGCCGCCCGCGGCGTGTTAGAACCGTTGCTGAATGAAAATCCAGCGTTGGTACTCATCGCCAACCGCAGCCCTGACCGGGCGCATGAATTGGCCGGCATTTTTTCCAAATTTGGCAAGGTGAAAGGTTGCGGGTTCACGGCATTGGTTCAGCAGACACAGACCTGGGACATTATTATTAATGCCACTTCCGCCAGCCTGCAAGGCGAAGCGCCTGACGTCCCGGCCAGTATCTTCAACGATAACCGTTTTTGCTACGATATGATGTACAGTGCCCAACCTACCGCGTTTATGCGGTTTGCCGGTGAACAAGGCGCCATGCGCTGCGTGGATGGATTAGGTATGCTGGTGGAACAAGCCGCCGAATCGTTTCATCTTTGGCGTGGCGTTCGCCCGCAAACCGGTGAGGTGATTGAGGCAATCCGGAAAAAACTTTAAGGCTTCAAGCAAACTCGTCTTGTTTTTTCTCCAAATCCACCGTCGGTTGACGGCGATCCCGCATGCGCCGTTCCCCGCCTTCCCAGTGTTTCAGGCGCCAGCTCAATGCGCGGCGATCATTATTGTTAATGCGGGTGACATACTCTCGAACCACCAGCACATTATCACGATACTGGCTGTCATTCAGCCGTTCGATGACACGCTCGGCCAGTATATCGGGTTCGATATTAACCTTTCCGTGACGCACGATACCAAACATGGTCAATTTATCGAATACATCGTATTGCGCCCGTTTTATCCGTTCGCTTCTTAATAAAAAATGCTTGGCGGTCTCCTGCAATCCCTGCGGCATTAACGCGCGCTCAACAATTCTCCGCAATTCAAATGCGTTCATCGTTCTGGGTAAATTACCAATAAACAATTGCATATCGCTTTCTAACCTGGCTCGTTTCTATTACCTTTATAGCTATTACTCTGCAACCTGTCGCTTAATTGCCTATAACGTCTTTGGTCTAAATCCTCATAGACAAATGACAAATTGTTGATGTCTGGAAGACTATCTCAAGCTTTTATTTACGCAGATAGCGATTCTTCAACTCCACATAGTGCTTAGCTGAATAGTCAATCCAGTGGCGCTCTTCGGTGGTTAAAGGCCTCGCCTTGCGCACAGGGACACCCAACCAGAGATAACCGCCTTCGAGCTCCTTGCCGGGAGAAACCAGACTGCCTGCCCCCACCAAGGTATACGGATGCACTATGGCGCCGTCCATAATGGTGGCACCCATGCCAATTAAACAGTCATCACTGATGGTGCAGCCGTGCAGGATGACCCGATGCCCCACCGTCACATTGTTGCCCACTTGCAAACCATAGCCCCCGGGCATGGTTTCGTGGGGGTGAGTCACGTGCAACACCGAACCGTCTTGAATATTCGTACAGTGCCCAATTCGTATTTTGTTCACATCACCGCGCAACACGGTCATGGGCCATACCGAGCAGTCATCGCCCATGGCCACATCACCGATGATCAACGCGGCATCATCCACATAAGAGTGTTTGCCAATGGATGGCAAGGTATTGTCAAATTCCCGAATCGTCATGCTTTGCTCGCTATCGAATGTGTGCGCGCTTAACGCATCGTGACCAGCTCTTCGGCGCTGGTCGGATGAATAGCCACTGTGTTGTCGAAGTCTTTTTTGGTGGCGCCCATTTTAATGGCCACCGCAAAACCTTGCAGCATTTCATCGGCGCCGTGACCGATGATGTGGCAGCCAACGATTTTTTCCTGCGCCCCCACCGTCACCAATTTCATCGCCGTGCGTTCCTGTTTTCCGGTGACGGCGTAATACATGGGGGTAAACCGCGTTTGGTAAATTTTCACTGCTTCACCGTGGATTTTCCGCGCCTCACCTTCGGTCAATCCCACTGTGCCTATGGGTGGATGACTGAACACGACCGTTGGAATATTCTCGTAATCCAACCGCCGCTCAGTTTGATGGTTAAACAAGCGATCCGCCAAGCGACGTGCGGCGGCGATAGCCACCGGCGTCAGCGCCGCGCGACCGGTGGCGTCGCCCACGGCGTAGATACCATCGACTTTGGTGTTCTGAAATTCGTCGGTAGGAATAAAACCGTTCTCGTCCATGCTGAGCCCGGCCGCTTCCAAATTTAAATCGGCCGTGGCGGGCGCACGCCCTATGGCCCACAGCAAGGCATCGAAACCTTTTAATTCGTGCCCACCCTGGCAGTGCAGGGTCAGGGTCCCGTCGGCGACTTTTTCCACTTTCTCCACGGACAGATTGGGCATGATGTTGACGCCGTTATCCAACATCTCTTCCATTAATGTCTCCCGCAGCATGGCATCGAACTGGGCCAGAAAATGCTGCCGGCGCAATAAAAGATCCACTTCGCTGCCTAGTGCGTTTAACATACCCGCCAGTTCCACCGCAATATAACCGCCGCCCACCACCGCCACCCGTTTAGGCTGTTCGCTTAATGCAAAAAACCCGTCGGAGGTTATGCCCAATTCGGCGCCTTCGATGGCGGGAATCACCGGATAGCCGCCCGGGGCGATCACAATGTGCTTCGCGCTGTAGTGCTCGCCGTTGACTTCCAGGGTTTGGGCGTCGACAAATCGGGCCGTACCGCTGATTTCTTCGATATTGGAGTCTTGTAAATAGGTGTGGTACCAGTCGTTGATACCGTTGATGTAGGCTTCGCGGATTTTCACCAGTTGCGACCAGTCAAAGTGTTTCTGCTCCACATCAAAACCGTAGTCTTTGGCGATTTGCATCGTCAACGCGACACTGGCTCCGCTCCACATGATTTTTTTAGGCACACAGCCGACATTCACGCAGGTTCCGCCGATGCGGGCTTTTTCGATTACGGCACATTTGGCGCCGTACTCCGCCGCCCGTTCCGCCGCCGACAACCCCCCGCTGCCGCCACCGATGGCAATAAGATCGAACTGTTTGCTCATATCTGTCAGGTTCCTGTTTTTAAGACTGCTTTTAGAGATTACTTTTGCCAAAGCTGGTGCTTATCGAAACGAATAATCGAAATAACCAATTGTTATTATTAATTATAATAATTTGAATGAAACGCCGATTTGGCAAGATACTTTTACTATTTTTATTATTTTTTTGCTGCTGGATTTGACTGTATGTTATACCACATTCGGCTTCTTTATTGGAAAACCGGATAAAGAACCATAGCCATAAAATTTCGCTGAACAACCATAACAACTCGATTTTATTAGCCATTTGTCGCGTAAAACAGGTAAGATGACCGCATTGCAAGCAACCTTCGTGTAATTTATCGGCAGCGGTTCTCATGGCAGTGATCAAAACCTCATCAACCCTCTCAACCTTCATTACCCTATTGTTTTTGTTAATGTTATTGGCATTGAGCGGATGTTTCTCAGTGGAATCCCCGCCCACAGAAGAGCCCGTGGTCTTGGAAAGTCAAAACCTGGATGTTTTCAGCGCCCATGCCAGCGGTGTATGTACGTCGACGGCCTGTGAAGGCGAAAATTGCGCCAGCGCCAATTGCCATAGAGAAGACGCGGACAACATTGTATTCCCCCTGTCCGGGACGGTGTTCGATTACCAGGATCTCAACAGCCCGCTGGTCAATTCCACTGCCACCATCGAGTTTTATTCCGAAGTCGCGGGTGGTGGGGAGTTGCTTAAATCCTTGGGCGTGGACGCTTATGGTAATTTTTACAGCACCGAGCCCATTACCACGAACGCTTTTCCAGCATTACGCTATCAGGACGGTCTCGGCAATACCAGAGTCG
>JAJDNG010000178.1 GCA_022340845.1 Gammaproteobacteria bacterium
ATTGCCGACCTGGGCGCCAGCGCCGACGCCACCAACAACCGGCGCTTTTATACCACCCCGGATATTGCGCTGGTAAAACAAGGCGCCGCGAAGTTCTTGACTATCGCAATTGGCTCGGGTTGGCGGGCCAAGCCAACGGATACTGTGGTGACCGACCGGTTCTATGTTTTGCGCGACAGTCACTGGGGGTCAGCCCCCGCCTCCTACACCAAGCTCACCGAAAGCAACTTAGTGGATGTGACAGACAATCTTGACGCCGCGGATATTGCCTCGGCCATTACCGGTGGCAAGTCAGGCTGGTATATTACTTTGGAGCACACCGGCGAAAAAGCGTTGTCCAGCAGCGTGACCGTAAACAACCAGGTGATTTTTTCCACTTATTCGCCTGAAACTTCTTCCTCCAGTTGTTCCGCCGCGCAAGGCACCGGCCGCACGTATGTGGTGAGCGTGTTCGATGGTACGCCGACGATTAATTTCGATTCCGTCGTTTCCAACGATCCCAATAATCTGACCAAAGAAGACCGCAGTGTCGCTTTGCAGCGCAGCGGCATACCCCCGGAGGCAACGGTATTGTTCGCGCCGGATCCGGTGGTGCTGATCGGCCCGGAAATGCCGCTCAGCGACCTGCCCTTTGGCGACATTGCGCAGCGCACTTACTGGTATCAAGAAGAGGAATAACACAATGAGGACTTCGAACATGGCAACACAAACCAACACGCATCGCGGGTTCACTTTAATAGAAGTCATGGTGACGGTAGCCATCCTGGGCATCATTGCGGTTATCGCCATACCGTCGTACAACGAAACGGTGAGAAAAGGCCGGAGGTCCGACGCCAAGGTGACGCTCATGAAACTCTCGCAAAACCTGGAGCGTTGTTTTTCGGAAAATAATTCCTATCAAGCGGCTGCAGGATGTACCAACTTCAACAATACCCAGTCGGAGGAAGGTTACTACACCATCACCACGGCGCAAAACGCCACCACCTATGATATCACCGCCACGGCGAAAGACGCCCAAGCCGACGACACTCATTGCGCGACATTTAGTCTGGATGAAACCGGCACCAAGGGGGCTACCAACGCGGATTGCTGGTAACGCAGAATCCGCGCGTTTTTGTGACCGGTTTCCAGGCGAGGTTGTGACAGGCTTCATATAGGAAAACCTTTTGTCGCGCGATACTTGTATACACACGGGTAGGACTTGCGCACAAAGGGGGCCTGAAAATGGGCACGGCGAAACTCATCAACTTTACTCAAAACAACAACCGCAACGGAACTGCCAACCAAGACAAGCGACGCATGAGCGTCCCTGAGTTATTAATCTCCAGCAAACAAATTGCCGAAAAACGGCTGCAGGCGTTATTGAGCACCATGTTCAACAACGCCGACGACTGTTTGTTTGAATACGCGGACAAGTCGGCAAATAACGAACAGCAAACCAATTACATGGACGCCATGCGGGAGTTGCGCATCAAAAAGGCCAACATGCTGGAGGCGTTTTTCAGCGAATTCGGCCAGCAATTCTCCAGTCAACTGATCCCGTCTTCCGCCAGCACAACAGTGCATTCCAACGGGCTCGAATCTGACACCTCGCTTAGCCTGCTGGACGAAGATGTATTGGAAGAGTCGCTTGCTGTTACTAACATGGCCAGCCGTGTCTACAGCGAATACCGCGAACCGCTTGCCGCCATGGTATTGCGCATGAATGAAATCTACCCGCAAAACGTATTCAGCAAAGAAAGCAATCCCTTGAGCCCGACGATTATGTGCAATGCCTTTTCCCAATCGGTGGCGTGTCTGGCTGTTGACATGGAAATCAAACTGATTGTGTACAAGCTGTTTGACAAGTATGTGGTACGTAATATCGGTCGCCTGTATCACGACATCAACGAAATGTTTATCGCCGCCGGAATACTGCCGACGATCAAATACAAAATGCCCGTCAACCCGGCTTCTCAAAGCAGCACGCCTAAAGCACGGGAAAAGCCGAATACCGCGGAACCGGTGCCAACACAACAAGCGGCGACTCAACCGCAAGCCGGCCACCCACAAGCGGCACCAGCGCCTGCGGCGATCCCGGTCCCTGCCAATGTGTTTGATTCCATGCGCGCGGCCTTGTACCAATCCCGCGGGGAACCCCTGCCAGGGAATGTTCACCCTAAACCATTGAGCACCGCCGCAAGGACAAGTGCGGGAACATCGCCGAACAATAGCTCCAACACAATATCCGGTGATAGTACGTATTATGTGACTTCGGATATTATCGCCGGCTTGTCCAGCATCCAAAGTAACACAGCAATCGCTTCATTTTACGGCGGCTCACAAAACAGTGGCGAAGTTATCAAGACTAAGGTGTTACAAGCGGTCGCACAGTCACCTGGAACTGAAGGTGAAAGATCCTTGAACAACACAGACGCCGATGTCATCGACATCGTCAGCATGATGTTCGACTATATATTAAAGGACAAGTCTATACCCGAACGCACCAAATCCGTGATCGCCCGCTTGCAAATTCCCATGGTCAAAGTCGCGATTCTGGACAAGACGTTTTTCAGCAAAAAATCCCATCCGGCCCGGGCGCTGCTCAACGAAATGGCGTATGCCAGCAATGTACTGGACAGCGAGTACGACGATGCCGACTCCCTGTTTGCCGAAGTAGAACGAGTGGTTGGGCGCGTACTGGACGAGTTCGATAGTGATATTGAATTGTTTTCCGAATTACTCAACGAGTTTGCAAAGTTTCTTGACACCGAAGTACAAGCCAACAAACTGGCTGAGCAATTGATTTTGGATACCAAACAAAAAGTCGCTGACGAAATCGAAAAACGCCTGCGGCGTCACAAAGTGCCAGCCGCGGTGAGCCAGTTTATTCTTGGGCCCTGGAAAGACGTGATGAATATAATCGGCATCCGGGACCAATGCGAGGGCATCGCCTGGAATACTACCACCACATTTCTGGATGATTTGATATGGAGCGTGCAACCCAAGCTGTTTGGCGAAGACCGCAAACAACTGAATCGATTGATTCCGAGAATTCTGCCGTCCATACGCGAAGGCCTGGCGTTGCTGAACGATACGAAGTTCGATGTGCCCGCCTTCCTGCAAGATCTGCAACAACTTCACCTCAAAGCGCTGCATGTGGGACAGCAATCCGCCAAAAACCCAGACCGGGACTCGTTCATGATTGAACTGATGGATGACATTCAATCGCAGGAAACCCAGCACGACCGGTTTGAATTTGACATAAATGATCCACAACTGCAAAAAAGCCAGTTTTTCAATGCGGTGAATTCCATGGGCGTGGGAACCTGGGTGGAATTTGAATCGGATAAACGTAAGCAGCGCGGCAAACTCACCTGGAAATGCGATTTTACCGGTGAATACACGTTCATGAACCGTATGTACAAAGTGGTCGCCGACATCACCCTGCGTGAACTCATCAATGAGATGGAATCCGGCCAGGCCCGCATCGTGGAAGACGTGCCGTTATTCGACCGCGCCGTCGATGCGATCATCAGTGGTATGAAACACATGACCGGGGGCGCGGGACAAGCGCAGTCAACCGCCAACTAGCGCGCCGCATTGTATTAAAACAAACTGAACATCAATCCCGAGAGACCTCCACTGCCTACAGTTCTTTGATAAGAAGGTATCTGCGTTTTGGAACGCGACCGACAGCACTTGGCAGGCGCACTTGCGCGGCAGTCAACCACCTGGCACTGGAACGGCTACTCCCCCATCCGTAAATATATTGCTCAATAGGTTTCGAAGCTTTCGCAAATCACGACGCACTTCACTATTCCTACGTAGTTAGTGTCTTTTTTACAGCCCCTTTAAAAAACAAGTAATTCGTCATCGGCAATTACCATTTTCATGCCAGGGCCGATGTCTCTATACCACTCACCCTATATTAATAGGCCGAATTATTTGTGATTCAATTCCCAGATTTCTTTCCGCCGCCTTTATGATGTGTCAGGTATCACATAACCAGCATACCAAGATCACAGTTTGGTTCGTTGTACTCAATTTTTACTGTCATTTTCCAACCCACTATCTAAGCTAATCGATAGTGGCCTCCGCAATGGCGGATCAGGTCCAAACCTTAACCCTTCATCGATCCACAGGCAGGAAGCTTTTGTAACCTCAGGAGTTGTATCATGAGATTCTTCGTGCCCACACTATTATTTTTAAGCTTAACCTTCCCCAGTTACAGTTTTGCCGTAAAAACCCATAGAGTCAGTTTATCCAGTGACGATATACAAGCGAACAATGACAGTTTTAATGCTGCCGTAAGCGGGAGTGGAAACACTGTCGTGTTCGAATCCGATGCTGACAATCTGGTCGCCGATGACACCAACGGTGAAATGGATATCTTCGTACGCGACCTCGCCCTGGGAATTACCACCCGGGTCAGTGTCAGCAGTTCTGGCGAGCAAAGCAACGGATTCAGTAGCAATGCCGCCATATCCGCGGACGGACGTTACGTTGTTTTCGAATCCAACGCCACCAACCTCGTCGCCGATGACAGCAACGCCACCACGGACATTTTTCTGCATGATCGCAGCACCGGAGCAACACAACGCGTCAGTTACTCCAGTGAGTTTGGCCAAACCGTATGGGACAGTCATTCACCGGCCATCAGCGCGGATGGACGTTACATTACGTATTATTCTTTCGCCAATAATCTGGTGGCCGGCGATAACAATGATTCCGATGATATTTTCGTGTACGACCGGCTGCAAGCCATGACCGAGCGGGTCAGCGTTAGCGACACCGGGATAGAAGGCAACGGCGCCAGTTATTTCCCGCAGATCAGCGCGGACGGTCGCTACGTCAGCTTTACGTCGTTCGCCGATAACTTGGTGCCAAACGACATCAACGGTCGATATGATGTGTTTGTTTATGACCGGGTAGCCGCAAGCATGGAAATCGTCAGCGTCACCAGCGCGGGAGAACCTGCAGACAACCACAGTTTTTTCTCCAGCGTGAGCGGCGACGGGCGCTATGTCGCGTTTGAATCTTCCGCCGCTAATTTATCGTCCGGCGACGTCAACCGCCGCTCCGACATATTTCTTCGCGATCGCTTGAATCAGACCACGCAAAGAATCAGCTTAAACTCTGACGGCACAAGTCCCATTGGCGCCAGTGTCTCACCCAAGATCAATAGCCAGGGAACCTTTGTCGCATTTTCCTCGGTTGTGGACTTGCTGATCGGCACCGATACCAACCGGCGCGAAGATGTGTATTTATTCGACATCGCGGCAAACAGCCTGGAACTCATCAGCGTTGACAGTAATGACAATCTGGCGGATTTCGGCAGCGTCAATCCTTCGTTAAGTGCCGATGGCCTTATCGTGGCATTTCAATCCATGGCCACCAACCTCGTGTTGGACGATACCAATGCCCGGGAGGATATATTTGTCCGGGACCGCAGCCCCAATCAGCCGCCCGTTGCCAATGCCGGCGACGACGTTAGTGCGTACCTGGGAGAACTGGTGACGTTGAACGGAGCCGCGTCTTTTGATCCCAATGGCGATGTCATTGTTGAATATCGCTGGGTCATCGAGTTGGCCCCTGCCGGCAGCAGTGCGGTGTTAACAGGCAGCGATACGCTCGCGCCGACTTTGCTGCCCGACGTCGTCGGTGATTATGTGGTGTCGTTAACCGTCAGCGACGGACTAAGCACCAGCATCGCCGATGAAGTCTTTGTTCGGGTCATCGAAAATTTACCACCACTGGCGGTTATTAGCGCCACTCCCTTATCGGGATTCGCACCGTTAACCGTGCAGTTTGACGCCAGCAACAGCAGTGACCCGGAAAATTCATTGTTGAGCTACAGCTGGGATTTTGGTACTGGCGGGGACAGCAGTGAGTTGACTGCGCCAACGTTTACCTTCACCTCGCCCGGCACTTATAGCGTGGTATTGACCGTGCGCGATGTCTTCGGCAATGCTGGTGACGCGGTGGTGGAGATTGTGGTTTCCGCCAGTAACGAACCGCCCACGGTTGCGCCATATACGGCCTCACCAGCCCAGGGTCCGGCTCCCTTGCTGGTCTCGTTTGTCGCTAACGCCAGTGATCCGAACGACGACGCGTTGAGTTACTTCTGGGATTTCGGTGATGGCGACAATGCCACGGAAGAAAATCCGCAGCATACTTTCTATAATCCGGGTTCTTATACCGTCACCCTGCAAGTGTCCGACGGCGAATTCACCGTCTCGGCACAGGTGTTTGTCGCTGTGGAATCGACGTTGACTATTGAAGACGTCGAAGCGGAACTGGACTGGGAACACCGACGCCACGGCAGCAAACTCAAGCTGGAGATTGAATTTGGCGGCACAGTACAGCTGCAAGCCGAGGAAATGGTACAAGTCGCAATCGGTGACTTGCTGTTATTAGACGTACCATTTGCAGACTTTGACGCTAAAGAGCCCGGCGTTTACACCTACAAAAGCCGCCATGTGTACGCCAAGTTGGATGTCAACAAGCACACCATAAAAGTCAGCAATCGCTTGAAATCAAGCGCTGTGGTAATCGGCCAGCCCGTGCCGGTAATGCTGAGACTCGGTGAGGCCATGGCCACCGATCAAATTATGTTAACCATGGAAGAGGACCATCACTATGACTGGAAAGATCATCGCAGACACGCTAAATATTGCAAACGCCAATCGCAACGCGAGCATTATGAGCGGCGGCAGTAGCCGGTAAACCTTAGCCTAAAGCCCCCCTTTGCGCACAAGCCTGTGAACACATGCCTGTGCGAAAAGGGGAATTTTCTATAGACAAGCGACGTATTCTTCGCCTCTGAAACGGGGGTAGGGATATTTAACCGGTATAAGGCACCACGTTTTCCTGTTCATTGGGATCGTTGCGCACCACGATGGCCTTGGCCGGTTTGTCGTGGCTTAAATTGATCGGCTGATGCGGCAGGTTTGGAGGAATGAAAATAAAATCGCCTGGCCCGTTGATCACCGATTGTTCCAATCCCTCGCCAAACCGGGTCTCCACTTCGCCTTCAAGCACATAAATCCCGGTTTCAAAATTTTTATGGTAGTGCGCCTCGGCGATTCCCCCCGGCGGGATCACCACCAGGTTCATGGAAATGCTTTTGGCGCCAGCCGTTTGCCGGGAAATTCCCACAAAATAGGGTAACTTTTGCCGGGTGGTGATTTCCTGCGGCGTTTTTACAGTCACAATCTTTAATTCATGGTCATTCATCACGGCGCTCCATCCAAGTCACTCATTACCTGCCAATTAGTAGTACCCACCACCAGCCATCTTGTACGTATAGCACACGTAAGTAGCGCGGTTTGTGAGATTCTCACAGCCGATCGCATACAACCTTCAAGTTTTACGCTCGGTAACCGCTAATGCAATTACCGCTGTGCAATTAAAAACTTTACGCCTTTTCCGGCAACGTGTGTGAGAGTATATGCAAACTGCAACCACCCATGGCGTGGGTCAGTTAATCGCCATCTTGTTAAGCGCGGCCATGCTCATCGCAGAACCCCGATGGGTACACATCGTCGTGCTTTTTAACAGCTTCAACATGGCCGTTTCCATGGGGTGCGCCATGACCGTGGGATATTACTGCAGTTCCAGAGGCATAGAGAAACTGTCCCATCATCACGCCTCCCTGCTTGGCACCCATTTCGGCGGTATATTGTGCAATATAATCATAATCTGTAAAGCATTCGAACTCATTCGTTAAATCCCCCCTCTCCATTCACCGCTTAATGTATTCGCTATATATGCTGGCTGGATGCACAGCGATATACAGTCGATTGCGCAATAACGATAATTCAATTTAAGCCCACCTTTGTGCTCATGAGTTTATTTGCTATTATTAAAAAAAATGTATCCAGCTTAAGTTTTTCTTATTTTAATGTTCACTAATATTCCAATAAGCCCATGCTTTTTTTACTTGTAAAATGATATTAACTATGTCTAAATGATATGGATCCACCATACTTGATAAACATTCAATAGCACGACCGCGCAAGCGGCCAATATAAACAGCCATACAGTTAACCAAAGGGGGGTTGTTGTTATGGTCTACACAAAAAAATCACCAGCACTTTTTATCATTGGGATTATTATGCTTGCCATATGGTATGGCGCTGACTCGGGCATATTGAGTCCCTATATAGAGCATTTAGGCGGTAAAAAATATAAATACCTGGCGGAACTTACCAGCCTGCCCTTGTACTTTGGCATCATCGCAGCGGTGATCGGCCTGTGGCAATGGTTTGGCAAACACACGGAAGGACATTGGGACTATTATTCCTCAAGCATTGCCGGCGGCATGTTTATCTTATTGATTGCGATGCTGGTACGATGGTTTGTGGCACCCGAAGTTGCAGTGATTAGCATGGCAATGGGCAAAGTTGGGGAAACCGGAGCATACATCCACAAACTGTTGGGGTTGAACTATGTTGTCATGGGCATCGTAACAGGCATTATCATTGTCAACGTGTTTAAAATACCCGGCTGGGCGGAAAACGGTGTGCGCTTGTCCCGCCTGGGATTAAAAACCGGGGTCATATTATTAGGCACGCTGTACAGTGCCGCTGAGTTGAAAAACCTAGGCGGCTTATCCATCATCATGATTGGCTTTTTCGTATTGGGCTCAGTGGGCATGGTGTTATGGTTAGGCGCAAAACGTAACATACCCAATTCCATGGGTGGCGTGCTGTCTGCCGGACTTGGCGTTTGCGGCGTATCGGCAACCGTTGCCTCGGCGCCAGTGGTACAAGCCAAATCGGTGGAAATTGCGTATACCATCGGTACCATATTACTTTGGGGTGTGGGCTGTATGTTCGTGTTCCCCATCATCGGCAACCTGCTGGGCATGAGCCATGTACAATTTGGCGCCTGGGCTGGAACGGGTATCCTTAACTCTGCACAAGTGGCCGGCGCCGCGTTGGCTTATCAGCCGGACGGTATCGAAACCTTAAAAGTAGCGGAAATATTCAACATCACCCGTGTGTTGGTACTGCCTATTATCGTTTTATGGTTAGCGGTTTGGTACGTCAGACGGGAAGAAAGTGTTACCCAGACTGTGAACGTAGGCCGGGTGATTTTCGAAAAATTTCCCGTGTTTGTGCTGGGTTTCATCCTGCTGTTTGCCTTGTCCACAACCGGTATTTTCGCCCCGGCAAATCATTACAAAGGAAAGTATTTCGGCAATACCGCTGAGCAGGGATTTAAAGACGAAAAATTGTTGAAAAGCGACCAAATCGCATTGTTGCAATCCGAGGCGGGCAAAGTACAACGCCAGGATCGCCAACAAGCCCTGCAACGTCTGATTCAAAACGGTAAAATCATGACCATCGACGATGACGACGCGTTGCGTGGCCTGGTCAATGCTAAAATTCTTTCCGGGGATGCTAACCACATACTCAAAGGCGCCCATAAAGCGGTGCGTCACACGGCCAAGAAAATCAAGGCCTTCCGTAACTGGATAACCTGGTTATTCGCGTTCGGTCTGGTCGGACTGGGTATGCAAATCACCGTAGGCGCCATGCGCCAGGCGGGTGGTCAGCCCGCGGTAATTGGGGGAGTTGTTGGTTTTACCAAGGCCATACTTTCGCTAATTGTCGTCATGATGCTGGTCTCCGACAAGGTGTGATCGAACAATAAACCTGACTCAGCACGACACCATCCAGTAACAGTTGGTAACAGAAAGGAGTTAAAAATATGACTGAAGAACAGAAAAAATTCGACCGGGGTTCTGTCTTGTCGATATTCGGCAGCGACCGTAAAGAGGATTTTATGGCGTTGGTTTTCGCCTTAATCATTGCCTTTGCGGTATATGTCACATACTAGGTAAGCCTTAAGCAACAATAGGCGCGCCAGCTGCGTTTTCCGCTCTGGCGCGCCCCATTTTAAACAGTACACAAGCTCATTCAACGATTAAGCGTGTTAGATCTGCAAATTCCTAGAATAAACTGTTGAGAAGAGCACCTGATTTCAGCTGTAGATGTCCTATGAACAATTTCAACAATATTTTATTAGCCAGTCACGGCACCACCGGTTCTGAAGCGGCGGTAAGCTACGCACTATCGTTATGCCAGGGCGGCACCTCGTTACACCACCTGGTGGTCGTACCTGAATTCTGGAAGGGCATGATGGGCGATGACTGGTTAAATAACGGCGTATCTCGGGACCGTTTCGCCCGTTATCTGGAATCCGAACTGGGCCGGGAAACCGACCAGCACATCCAAAACGTTCGCGAGCGCGCGGAATCGGCCGGCGTTCAATATCAGCATGAGATACACGTGGGCGAACCTTATGAGTGCCTCATCGCTATCAGTGAGCGACAGCCCTTCGATATCGCAGTAATCGGCTCGACCCGACCCAAAGGCACTGCCGGCCTTAATTCAAAAATGACTTTGCACAAACTCAGCGGACATTTATCCACACCACTTTTAATTGTCCCGTATCCAACGCAGTGAACACACAAGTCCTGCCTTTACCT
>JAJDNG010000211.1 GCA_022340845.1 Gammaproteobacteria bacterium
CCTGCCGTGGCCGCGATTATGGAGACAGCGCGTGAGTGGCTGTTTCAAGATGGCCCCCGGTCTCGAAAAAGAAAAAAAGAAGCAGGAACATAATATGAACGAAAAAGATAAAAGCACCAGGATATACTACGGAAACAAGCGTAAGCTAATATTAGAATATTAAATAGCAATCTGGAATCTATATAACGCCTGCTTCTAAGAAATTCACACGTTTTATCGTGAAATTGCCAGTGCCTGCCATGTAGTAAATTATAGCGAGAAAATAACGCCAATATTTTCTTACTCAGTCGCGCATGAAAATAATTGATATTTTTGAACTTCCGGTTATGGCAGCAAGCTGGCTTACAGAGAACCTCTTACTATCATTGCCCCCTGACACAAATCCTTAAATAGCAAAATTTACGCTAGAAAACGTACCAAAATGTTCGACAGACTTTACTCAAATTTCGCTTATTTTTTATGTTTTATATTCAATAAGTTACAGAGCGCATATTCGACAGACTTTATTACTCCCGATCACAACAAAAGCCTGACCAGCACCCTACTCCACGGTTACCGATTTAGCTAAGTTGCGAGGTTGATCAACATCCGTACCTTTCAATACCGCCACATGGTATGACAGTAGTTGCAGCGGCACGGTATAGACTATGGGAGAGATGCTGTCGTCCACCGGGGCGACATCGAACACTTGCAGGCCGGGGGTTGGCGGGAAGTCGGCGTGGGTGTCTGCGAATACGATGAGTTGCCCGCCACGGGCTTTGACTTCCTGGAGGTTGGATTTGAGTTTTTCCAGCAAGTCGTTGTTGGGGGCCACGGCGATGACCGGCATGGCTTCGTCGACCAGTGCCAGCGGGCCGTGTTTGAGTTCGCCGGCCGGATAGGCTTCGGCGTGGATGTAGGAGATTTCCTTGAGTTTTAACGCGCCTTCCATGGCTACGGGATAGTGCGCGCCGCGGCCTAGAAACAAGGCGTTGTGTTTGTCGGCGAATTGTTCGGCGAGCACGCTGATTTGCGGGTCCAGTTGCAGGATTTTTTCAATTTTTGCCGGCAAGCTTTCCAGCTCAGCAACCAATTGGGCTTCCTTTTCGTCTCCCATACCGTTGCGGCGGCCCAAAGCGATGACTAATAACATTAACGCCGTCAACTGCGTGGTGAAGGCTTTGGTGGAGGCAACGCCGATTTCCGGCCCGGCGCGGGTCATGAGCACCAGGTCTGATTCGCGTACCAGGGAGCTTTCCGGAACGTTACAGATGGCCAGTGAATGGCCGAATCCCAGGCGTTTGGCTTCTAATAATCCAGCAATAGTATCGGCGGTTTCACCGGACTGGGAGATGGTAACGATGAGGGAATTGTTACGCACCACGGGTTTGCGGTAGCGAAATTCACTGGCCACTTCCACGCTGCAAGGCACACCGGCAATGGACTCCAACCAGTGGCGACCGATCAAGCCGGCGTGATAACTGGTGCCACAGGCGATGATGTGCACGCCTTGTACTTGATCGAATACTTGGGGGGCGGCCGCGCCAAAAGCTTGTTCAAAAATTTTACGTCCGTGGATGCGCCCTTCCAATGTATCGGCTATGGCGCGGGATTGCTCATGGATTTCCTTGAGCATGAAGTGACGGTATTCGCCACGGTCGGTGGCTTCTGCGGTGAGGGCGCTTTCCTGTATCGGGCGGTTAACTACCTCTCCCTGACGGTTATAAATGATGAGTTGTTCTTTCGTGATATCCACTACATCGCCGTCTTCCAAAAAAATAAATCGCTGGGTGACGGGTAACAACGCCGCCACATCGGAAGCAATGAAGTGTTCGCCTATGCCTACGCCTATAACCAGCGGACTGCCCAAGCGCGCCGCGATCACTCGGTCGGGCTCGTTTTTGCTGATGACCCCCAGGGCGTAAGCACCTTCCAGATGGGAAACGGCTTCTCGCACGGCTTGCAGCAAGCCTTTGCCTTCGTTGATATGGTGCTGATAAATTTGATGGACGACGACTTCGGTATCCGTTTGCGAGGTAAACAGGAAACCTTGTTGTTTTTGCAGTTCGCGCAATTGTTCGTGGTTTTCGATGATACCGTTATGCACGACCGCGACGGTCTTGTTGCACACATGGGGATGGGCGTTGGATTCACTGGGTTCACCGTGCGTGGCCCAGCGCGTGTGGGCGATGCCGATGTGGCCGGTGGCTTTGTTTTCAACCAGTTCCGCCAGGGTGGCGACTTTGCCTTTGGAGCGCATCCGGTTTAATTGGCCATCGTCGTTGACCACGGCAATGCCTGCGGAATCGTAACCGCGGTATTCCAGACGGCGTAAGCCTTCTATTAGTATGGGGACAACGTTTCTATCTGCCGCAGCTCCGACTATTCCGCACATAATGGTTCCTGTTTGAATGCTTTGTGACTAATTTTTTTGGAATTTTGCTTGTTAAGTGTATATCGCCTAGTGGGTGTAATTGTTTAGCATTTGGATTCTTTACTGTCGCACTGAATGATAGATGGTTATTTGTTTTTCTGCGGGCGTTTCCAGCCTTTACGGGTTTTTTGCATGGCGCGACTCAAGGTCAGTTGGCCCGCAGGCGCATCGTGTGTCACGGTGGAACCCGCGCCTATGGTGGCGCCTTCGCCCACTTCCACCGGCGCCACCAACTGGGTATCGGAGCCTATAAATACATCATCCTTGATGACGGTTTGATGCTTAAACGCGCCATCGTAATTGCAGGTGATTGTGCCTGCACCTACGTTGACCCGCTTACCCATGGTGGTATCGCCTACGTAGCTCAAATGATTAACTTTACTGTGGTCATCCACGGTGGATTTTTTGATTTCCACAAAGTTGCCAATTTTTACATGGTTGTTTAATTGGGTTTCGGGTCGCAGGCGCGCAAACGGGCCAAGCTCACATCCGTCACCAATGCGGGATTTCTCCACGATGGTGTTGGGGTGGATGGTAACATCACTGCCTATTTGGGCGTCTTTAATGACACAATTGGGAGCAATATACACCCTGTCACCTAAAGATACCTTGCCTTCGATCACGACGTTGACATCGATGACAACATCTTTACCGGTTCGCAGATCACCTCGCAGGTCAAAGCGGGCCGGATCTTTGAAGGTGACTCCTTCAATCATTAAAGCGTCGGCCTGCTGGCGCTGGTAAACCCGCTCCAGTTCCGCCAGGTGGATTTTGTTGTTAACCCCTTCGATTTCACTCAGTGCAGCGGGTTTGGCGGTTTTGATGGCAATGCCTTCTTTGGCGGCAATTGCAATAATATCCGTCAGATAAAACTCACCTTGGGCGTTGTTGTTTTCTAACATATTTAGCCAGCGGCGCAGCAAGTCGGATTTCACCGCCAATATGCCGGTGTTGATTTCCTTAATGGTTTTTTGCTCCGGTTTGGCGTCTTTTTGTTCCACGATGCCCGTTACATTACCGCTGACATCACGAATGATACGCCCGTAGCCGGTGGGATCGTTCATTGCGGCGGTCAACAAGGCCATGGTGTTGTCGTCCACTTCGCTCAGCAGATGCGCCAATGTATGCTGGGAAATCAACGGTACATCGCCGTATAAAATTAATACGGGTTTATTACCGGTAATCGCCGGCATGGCTTGATCCACGGCATGACCGGTGCCTAATTGCTGCTCTTGCTCAATCCAGTTTACGTCCATATGGGCGAGCGATTTTTTGACTGTTTCGCCACCGTGACCGTATACCACATGTATGGCGTCGGCACCTAGCTGGCCCGCCGTCAAAATAACGTGTTCTAGCAAGGGCTTATCGCCAAGCAGGTGTAAAACCTTGGGCAGATCGGACTTCATGCGAGTGCCCTGACCTGCGGCTAAAATAATGACATTGAGTTCGTTATTCATTGATTGTTGTACCAGCTCAAGCGAAACATGATCGCCTATTATGGCAGAGATTTATAAAAGAAAGATTACGGATTTTTAACCAAGGCATAATTATGCATGGCCAGATGCATTCTGTTCCTAGAGGTATTATAGATAATTTTGAATTGAATACCGGGAGAAGGACCATTTGTCGCCGTCAACACACTTATTATTTGTTATTTTTCATTCAATAAACGTACTTCAATAAAAAAGGGCGAGTTCCTCCCCGCCCTAGTCGTAGTAAATTTATTGTTATTTTTATGCTGTTGGCTGCCTTGAGCAATAGCGCTAAGCGGTTGAACCGTTACGCTTTACCCAATTTTTTCTTGATATTTTTGATGGTTTGAATTTTAGCAATGGCTTCAGCCAGTTCGGCTTCGGCCCGGGCGTAATCAATGTCGTCCTTGTTGTCCGCCAGTTCTTTTTCCGCCCGTTCTTTGGCTTGTAACGCCGCGGCTTCGTCGATATCCGTGGCCCGCAGCGCGGTATCGGATAACACTGTAACACCTTGGGGCAGAATTTCCAACATGCCACTGGACACGTAAAAGTACTCTTCTTCGTTGTCGGGCTTCACCACCCGGACTTCACCGGGCTTGAGTTTGGTCAGTAATGGGGTATGACGCGGCATGATGCCCACCTCACCCATGACTGCCGGGGCGAACACCATCAGCGCCGGGCCGGAAAAAATTTCCGCCTCCGCGCTTACGATGTCTACATGCATGGTCATTGCCATTGGCTCTCTCCGTTACATATTTTTGGCGCGTTCGAGCGCTTCATCGATAGTACCGACCATATAAAACGCCTGTTCGGGAATGTGGTCGTATTCGCCTTCCACCAGGCCTTTGAAACTGGCGATGGTGTCTTTCAACGATACGTATTTGCCGGGAGAACCCGTAAATACCTCAGCCACGAAGAACGGTTGCGACAGGAAGCGTTGGATTTTCCGCGCCCGGGCCACGGTCAGCTTGTCTTCTTCGGACAATTCGTCCATACCCAGAATGGCGATGATGTCTTTGAGTTCTTTATAACGTTGTAAGGTATTTTGCACGGCACGGGCCACGTCATAATGCTCCTGGCCAATAACCAGTGGGTCCAGCTGACGTGAGGTGGAGTCCAGCGGATCCACCGCGGGATAAATCCCCAACTCGGCGATGGAACGGGACAATACCACGGTGGCGTCCAAGTGAGCGAAGGTGGTGGCCGGCGATGGATCGGTCAAGTCATCCGCCGGGACGTATACCGCCTGGATGGAGGTGATGGAACCGGTCTTGGTGGAAGTGATACGCTCTTGCAGGGCACCCATCTCTTCCGCCAGGGTGGGCTGGTAACCTACCGCGGAAGGCATACGACCTAACAATGCGGACACTTCGGTTCCCGCCAGGGTGTAACGGTAAATATTGTCGATGAACAATAACACGTCTCGGCCTTCATCACGGAAGAACTCCGCCATGGTCAAGCCGGTCAGCGCCACACGCAGGCGATTGCCGGGAGGCTCGTTCATCTGGCCGTATACCAGGGATACTTTGTCCAATACGTTGGAATCTTTCATTTCGTGGTAGAAGTCGTTACCTTCGCGAGTCCGCTCTCCCACACCGGCGAATACGGAATAGCCGCTGTGCTCAATGGCGATGTTGCGGATCAGCTCCATCATATTGACGGTTTTGCCTACACCCGCACCCCCGAACAATCCCACTTTACCACCCTTGGCAAACGGGCAAACTAAGTCGATTACCTTGATGCCGGTTTCCAGCAGTTCGGTACTGGCGGCCAGCTCTTCGAACGCCGGCGCGGAACGGTGAATGGCCCAGCGTTCATCTTCGCCCACGGGGCCGGCATCGTCCACCGGATCACCCAGCACGTCCATGATACGTCCCAGGGTTTTTTTGCCCACGGGTACGGAGATCGGCGCGCCGGTACTGTTCACGTTCATGCCGCGTTTCAAGCCATCGGAGCTGCCCATGGCGATGGAACGCACCACACCGTCACCCAGTTGCTGTTGTACTTCCAGGGTCAAGCCGATATCGTCCAGCCGTAACGCGTCGTATACTTTGGGCATCGCTTCACGTGGAAATTCCACGTCCACTACCGCACCGATGATTTGCACTATTTTTCCAGAACTCATTTTAGTCCCCTGTGTGTCTTTAAAAATCTCTAAAAATCCTGTTTACTCAATGCTGGAGCGCCGTTTACACCGCGGCCGCGCCACTCACAATCTCCGACAGTTCCTGGGTAATGGCGGCCTGGCGAGCTTTGTTGTAGGCCAGGGCCAGGTCGTCGATCATGTCGCCGGCGTTGTCCGAGGCGGCTTTCATGGCCACCATTCGGGCAGCTTGTTCGCAGGCGGTATTTTCCACGGCGGCTTGGTACACCAAAGACTCGATGTAGCGAGTCAGCAAATCCGTTAACACCTCTTTGGCTTCGGGCTCGTAAATATAGTCCCAATGATGCTCCAGTTCGACGTTTTCATCTTTTTCGATGGGTAACAACTGTACCGTTTGCGGATCCTGCGTCATGGTGTTGACAAATTTGTTGTACACCACATACAAGCGGTCGATTTTGCCTTCGTCGAAAGCCTCCAACATCACTTTTACCGTGCCAATTAAATCCTCCACCCGTGGCGCATCACCCAAGTGACTGGTATGGGCCACGACATTGCTGCCCAGGCGCCTGAAGAAGGAGTAGCCTTTTGAGCCTATGGTGCACAGATCGATGCCCGCGCCTTGCTCATTCCACTCACGCAGGTTGCGCAAAGTACGCCGAAACATGTTGGCGTTCAAACCACCGCACAACCCCCGGTCGGTGGACACAATAATAAAACCCACCCGCTTGACGTCCCGGTCTTTCATATAGGAGTGCCGATATTCTGGATGGGCATGGGCCAAGTGGGCGATCACGTTGCGAATTTTTTCGGAATACGGTCTAGAGGCAGCCATGCGATCCTGGGCTTTGCGCATTTTACTGGCTGCGACCATCTCCATGGCGCGCGTGATCTTTTGCGTGTTTTTGACGCTTCTGATCTGATTTCGTATCTCTTTACCAACTGCCATGGTTTACTCCCTTGTATTACCAAGTGCTGCTGGATTTGAATTTATCCAACGCCTCTTTCATTTTCGCCGCAATCTCGTCGTTGTATTCGCCAGTGTCATTAATCTGTTTCAACAACTCAGCGTAATTGGAACGCACATAAGAGAGCATGGCCGATTCGAAATCCACCACTTTGTTCACCGGTACATCGTCCAAATAGCCTTCGTTGGCGGCATATAAGGAAAATCCCATATCGGCAATGGTCAACGGTTGATATTGTTTTTGCTTCATCAATTCGGTGACACGCTGGCCGCGTTCGATTTGTTTACGGGTGGATTCGTCCAGGTCCGACGCGAATTGGGCAAAAGCCGCCAGCTCGCGGTACTGGGCCAAGTCCAAACGCACACCGCCACCGAGTTTTTTGATGATTTTGGTTTGCGCGGCGCCCCCAACCCGGGATACGGATAAACCGGCGTTGATCGCCGGGCGAATACCGGCGTTGAACAAGTCGGTTTCCAGGAAGATCTGGCCATCGGTAATGGAGATAACGTTGGTGGGTACGAAAGCGGATACGTCACCGGCCTGGGTCTCGATAATCGGCAACGCCGTTAGTGATCCAGTTTGACCTTTGACTTTACCGTTGGTGAGTTTTTCCACGTAATCGGGATTTACTCGCGCGGCGCGCTCCAGCAAGCGGGAGTGCAAATAAAATACGTCACCGGGGTAAGCTTCACGGCCGGGCGGGCGGCGCAGTAACAAAGAAACCTGGCGATACGCCCAGGCTTGTTTGGTTAAATCGTCATACACGATCAAGGCGTCCTGACCACTGTCGCGGAAAAATTCGCCCATGGCACAACCGGCGTAAGGGGCGATAAATTGCATCGCCGCGGCGTCGGAGGCGGTAGCCGCCACAATGATGGTATGCTCTAAAGCGCCATGCTCTTCCAGCTTATGCACGACGTTAGCGATACTGGAGGCTTTCTGGCCTATCGCCACATAGATACATTTAACACCGGTGCCTTTTTGGTTGATGATGGCATCGATGGCAACGGCGGTTTTTCCGGTCTGGCGGTCGCCAATGATCAACTCCCGCTGGCCGCGGCCAATCGGTACCATGGCGTCTATGGATTTCAAGCCGGTTTGCACAGGCTGGGACACCGACTGGCGGCTGATAACGCCGGGGGCCACTTTTTCTATAGGTGATGAGGCTTTGGCGTTGACAGGGCCTTTACCATCGATGGGATTACCTAACGAATCCACAACGCGGCCAACCAGCTCATCGCCTACCGGCACTTCCAGAATGCGGCCGGTGCAATAGACTTTATCGCCTTCAGTGATGTGTTTGTATTCACCCAACACCACCGCGCCCACCGAGTCGCGCTCCAGGTTCAACGCCATACCGAAGGTGTTGCCCGGAAACTCGATCATCTCACCGTACATAACGTCGGACAAGCCGTGAATGCGCACGATACCGTCGGTGATACTGACGACGGTGCCTTCGTTGCGCGCTTCGGTCGTCGCTTCAAACTGCTTGAGTTTTTCTTTAATCAGACCACTGATTTCTGATGGATTTAATTGCATCTCTGTCCCCTTGCTCGCCTTTCTTGTGGCGGTAACTTGTGGCGGTAATTAGTAGCGGCTGTAATGTTCGCCGTTGCTTAACTCTTAACTGGCCAATTGAATCGATAATTTACGCAGTTGTCCCAAGGTTGAGCCGTCAATCACGGTGTCGCCGGCCTTGATGACGGCACCACCTAATAAGGACTCATCCACACGGCAGGTCAAACTGACTTCCCGGCCCAAACGCTTTTTCAGTTGCTGTTGCAGCAACTGCTGGTGTTCGGCGGAGACTTCAAAAGCCGATACAACTTCGGCTTCGATGGTTTTTTCCGCTTCGGCTTTGAGTGTTTCGAACTGCTGCGCAATTTCCGGCAGGACGCTCAAGCGGCGGTTTTCCACCAGCAGCTTGATTAAGTTAGCGCCTTCGTCGGTGAGGTTGTTGCCGCAAATGCCTAAAAACAATTCCGTCAGCTGCGCTTTGGTCACGCTGGTGTTACCCATGACGGCCTGCATGTCTTCATTGCCGGCCAGTTGGGCCGCCAATTGCAACATATCGGACCACTGCTGCAGTTTGGATTGCTCTTGCGCCAGTTCAAAAATAGCCTGGGCGTAGGGTCGTGCGATGGTTGATATCTCTGCCATAATCGATCGCCTTATATCTTAGCCGCTACGTCTTTGATGATTTTTTCATGCGCTTTAGCGTCGATTTCGCGTTTCAACACCTGACTTGCCGCGGTCATAACCAGTACGGACACTTGCTCACGCAAATGCTCCTTGGCCTGATTGACCTCGGTGGCAATTTCAGCATTGGCCGCCGCCACAATACGATCGGCTTCGCCGCGGGCATTGTCTTTGGCTTCTTCGACAATTTCCGAAGCGCGTTTTTGTGCTTGAGCAATGATGTCAGCCGCTTGCGACTTGGACTCTTTAAGTGTTTCTTTCGCGCGTTTCTCCGCCAATTCCTGTTCGTGCTTGCCTTTTTCCGCCGCTGCCAAACCGTCGGCAATGCGTTTTTGCCGGGCTTCGAGCAAACCGGAGACCGGCCCCCACAGAAATTTCTTGACCAGCATTATCATGACGATAAACGCGGCCATTTGCGCGATGAGTGTTACGGTAATGTTCACTGTTTTCGCTCCTTATGGGCTGGATCTACTGTTAACAACTGATGAGTAGACCTAAACCTTAACCACCAATAGTGGCAATGGAAGCTTGTAAAGCGCCCACGAACGGATTAGCGAACAAGAACCACATAGCGAACGCCAGGATGATGAATGGGAAAGACTCCATCAAGCCCGCGAAGATGAACATGTTGGTCATTAATGCCGGGCGCATTTCAGGTTGACGCGCGATACCCTCAAGGGTTTTGGCGCAAATCAAACCCCAACCGATGGCCGAACCTAAACCAGCTGCGGCTAAAATCACGCCAACACCAACTGCTGTATAGGCGTAAATGGTCGCAATCATATCAGGTGTCATTGTTTTTCTCCTTAAGATGTAAAAATTAATAAAAATGTAAATGCGTAAATCGTTACGATGTCGTGTTTGTCCGAAAGTGTGTCACTTAATTATTAATGGTCGGAAGTGTGCGCCATGCCTAAATACACGATGGTCAGCACCATGAAGATAAAGGCCTGCAGGGTAATAATTAAGATGTGGAACAATAACCAGCCCACATCCAACACCACTTGCAGCGGAAACCAAATCAACAGCGCCGCGCCTAACGCGGCACCGCCGGAGAGCAACGCAATCAGCAGGAACACCAGTTCACCGGCGAACAAGTTTCCGAACAAACGTAGCCCCAGGCTTAAAGGCTTGGCCAACTCTTCAATGGCGGTCATGACGATGTTGACCGGTATCAAAAACTTGCCAAAGGGATGAAATAAAAACATTTTCAGATAACCACCCAGGCCTTTGACTTTAATGCTGTAAAATACGATTAATACAAACACGGTCAGCGACATCGCCATGGTGGTGTTTAAATCGGTGGTGGGTACTACTTTGAGATAATGAATACCAAACCAGGAAGCGATGAGAGGCAGCAAATCCACAGGAATCAAATCCATGAAGTTCATCAGCCACACCCAGACAAAGATGGTCAATCCCAGCGGTGCGATCAAAGGATTATGACCGGGGAAGGTGTCCTTGACCTGGGTGGCCACGAAATCGATGATGGATTCGACAAAATTCTGAAATCCACCAGGCACTCCATCGGTAAGCCGCTTGCCCAGACGATAGCTGACAAATACCATTAATGCGCCCAACAGAATACTAAAAAACAAGGTGTCCACATGCAACGCCCAAAACCCGGCAGCCTGATGGGTTACTGGATCACAATCACCTACGCATAAATTGGTTAAATGGTGCTGGATATACTGAACGCTGCCACCACCGGAAGAACCTTCGGATGCTGCTTGACTCAAGACTCTCTCCCTTATTGATTCGCTTTACTTGTTCGTGTTGTTGATAACTTTGGTTATGCTTATTGTTTGTACTGATGTTTGCACTTAATATTTATACTTAATTTTTATGCTTTTGCTGGCTTCCGTCGTTCGTTGGCGCTACTGTTTTTCTACTTATTATTGCCGCCAAACAAAAGGTCTATCATCTTATTGCCATTGTCATGTGCTTTCGCCGGCGTTTGCCTCTTCGGTAAAGCACACCGCCTTACCAGGCTCGCGCGCCCATCACAAAACTCACTTGTGCTACGGCAAATCCCACACACAGGGCAACCGGAGCCAGCTTGAGCACTGCCAATCCCAGCGCCAACAATCCAGCTACAAACAAAAATCTTTGCACAGCGCCAAAGTACAAAATCTGCAAACTTCGCTTTGGATCGCGTAACACGGCTTCTTCGGCCCGTTTTACCCCACGACCTAACCATAACGCTGTTAACACACTTGCGAAACCACCGTAGAAGGCAGATACCGCATCCCACGGGCTCAGCAGGAGAAACAAGCCCGCCACCACCACGCTAGTTATTATTTGCGTACCCGCTATATTGCGTGTCTTGGCGGTCAGTTGGGAATTTGCGGTGCTCAATACAACTCCGGATCGCTTAAGAGTCTGTACGCTTTCAGGAACCCTCCGATCAGCCCTAATGCGCCGAAACTGATCAGAAAAATAGGCTGCGTATTCAACCAGCTATCGGCCAGATACCCCAAAACAAATCCCGCGGCTATCATGGATGTCATAATGGTGCCGACTCCAATCAACAATACCCCGGGACCTTTGGATTTGTTCATGCCAATGAGCAATTTTACCGATATGTTATCCCGAAAATTAGGGCGCAAAGTATACCCGCCAACCGACCATACAGCAAGCGGCATAACACCTTTGTGAAAAATTTCTGACGGCTTCAGCATCGGCCTGAGCAATAGTGAATTTCAGGCAACGGGTCCGGGCCGAATGCCTACGAGGTGGGGTTAATCCCCTATACTGACTACCTAGTACCGGCGAGCAGAAACACATTACCCCTTCCCCCCTCCCACTCTCCTGGACAGAGGGTAGTAATGAGAGCGGATCATACACCAATCCATGTGCATTGCCATAAGTCCACCGGAATAAATGGGCAAAGCAAAGTCGTACGGAAAATAACGCAAAATAAAACGCAATCCCTGATCAGCCCAAATTGCGTACCAGCCACCCAAGCGCCCTGACTAGCGCTTGCATTGTGCTGCAGCACGAAGAGGGTGTAGCGCTGCGCGCCGCGACCTCATCGCCTAAACCCACTGGATCGCGCTGGCATAGGGGTCACTTTGTGCGGTATTCACAATCCAGGCAATGCGCATGGAACTTGAAATGGTTTGTTACTATACTGGCCGCTATTCACAACAATAACGCGCAACGATAAATCACACACCCATCAAGCAGCGCAAATCATCAAATACAATAAGGAGCCCCGCATGCCAACCCTAGCCAGTCAACCCCAATCCATCGGCAAGGTCTTAGACGACGGCTTTAAATTTTACCTGAGTAACGTAGTAAAGATATTACCGTTATCGTTTCTGGCGGTGGTGACTCCCGTGATTGTGTTCATATTATTTCTTGGTGTAGACACGTATTTTGGCCTTAGCAGCGGCCAACTGGATCTCGCCACCACTGATTTTAGCCAATTGGCGGCCTCGTTCGGCCTTAGCGTTGTGATTGCGATGATTTTGGCGGTGATATTTTACGCGGCTATGTTCTACAAATTGACCGGTGAAGCGCAACAACGCAGCATTGGTATGGGGGGATCACTGGGATTGGGCTTAAGAGCCGCTATTCCATTACTTATCACCGGGATATTATACAGCCTCGCGGTTGGCCTGGGTATGGTATTGCTGGTCATCCCGGGTATTATATTGATGGTGTCGCTGGTGTTATATATGCCGGCTTTTACCATGGACAACGCCGGCATCATCGGCAGCCTGAAAAAAAGCCACGATTTAGTGTGGGGCAACTGGTGGCGCACGTTACTGATCCTATCGGTTCCCGTAATTATTTTAATCGTCATTATGGGTGGCTTTGGCGCCGTGATCGCAGCGTTCATCGGCTATAGCGTGACTCAGGGCGAAGCCGATATCCTCCAATACCAGATCATGCTGGAAGTGGCGCAATACGCCGTTAATGTGTTTCTGGCCCCGCTGTTTCCCGCTTTGATGATCATCCTGTACAACGACTTGAAACTGCGCAAAGAAGGCGCCGACCTGGACGCTAAAATTGGCGGCACACCGTCCGCATAACCGGCCGACGCAACCCCATCAGCCAATGCGACTGCTGTCATTTGCCTTTTTCTTGTTGGGTTGTGCTGTCCTAAGTGGCGGGACAGTTGCGGCGGAACGATCGCTCGCTCCAGAGACTCCCGCCGCACATCGACTGGCGGAAATCTTTTCGCCTGCATTGCTGAACCAGATAACCCAATGCCTGCAGCGTATCCAGCAACGCTATCGGGACGATCCTGATTTTGAATTTAACCTCCAGCAACATTGCCAAACACTGGCCCGTCGGCTCGCGAATCAGGATTTTTCAGCTTATTTACAGCCACCGCTGGATAGCAATCTGAGCGTCGAGCAACTCATGGACTTACAAAGTATCGCCGCCACGGTCAACGCCGGTGATGGCGCCACGCTCAATTTCCAGTTCGATGCGCAGGCGCTCACCCAAATCCTTGACAACACTTTGGTGCTGGAACCGGAGCCGGATGTGTCATGGTGGCAGCAGTTTTTAAATTGGCTGGCCGAGATTTTCGAACGCAACGAACCCAAGCAACCGGACTGGCTAAAAGACTGGTTGTCCACACTGTCCGTTCCGCAATGGTTTGTCGAGGGTTTTTACAAAACCATGGTTATCCTGTTGGCTATTTTTCTGTTGGCTATCATCGTTGTAGAAATCCGTGCCGCCGGTGTCAGCAATTGGTTTAGACGACGCTCGCAGCGATTGAACCTGCGCAAAAGCCAGCCCCTGGACGCCCAGCAAGCCATGCTCACCTGGGAGGCTATTGCACAATTACCTTCCCGGGAGAAAATCCTCACCGCTTACCATAAACTACTGCACACGATGGCAAATAAAAATCTGATCCCCAAGGACTCCAGCCTGACCAACCACGAAATTCAATCCCGGCTGGAAACCACCCTGGGCGGCGAACAGCCGGTTTTTCGCCAATTGGTGCGCGGGGTGGAAACCACTTTGTACGGCGACAAAGCGCTGGAGCCCGCGACCCTGGACAACCTCATTCGCAGTACGGCGCAATTTGCCGACACCATTGCGGCGCATCAACCTGCACGTTAAAGGACCGGATACGCTGTTATGAAAGATCGGTTGATTACCTTAGGCAGCGCGCTTGCGGCGCTTATCCTGGTCATTGTATTGCTGGCACCGCCGCCTGCCCCACCTTCCAAAGAAGTGTCAATACCCACCAGCACTAACAGTGGCCGTTACGGCCTGCTGGGTTTGAAACGCTGGCTGGATGCCTCCGGTGTGGCCACCATGAGTCTGCAATCACGTTATGACACACTATTTTCCGATGAAACCATCACCGCCAGCGGCAACTTGCTGATTACCTCTGCGCCGGCACTGGAGCCCGCCAGAGACCAAGAACTCGAGCGCTTGTGGTACTGGCTATCTCAAGGCAACGACGTATTGCTGCTCAGCGCCAACAGCGATGCACCACAATGGTCGCAGTCAGCCCAGGGCAGTGGCAACAGCAGTGTACTCAGGCAGTTGGGCTATCAGTTACTGGTCGAATCCAATGACTATACGACGGAAGAGGAACAACAAGACGCTCAGGAAGAACCTCAGACCTCGCTCGCCGAAGATCTGCGCCGCCTGGGCGACCAACTTGAAGAACTGAAATACCAGCAGATCACCTTGACGCCCCTGCGTGCGCATCCGCTTACCCGGGACGTAAATGGCATCAGCGCCCGGACTCTGCCGGCGGTGGAACCACCCACCCGCCTGCTTGGCTTAGACTGGCCGCGCAACGCCCTGGTGATACTGCGCGACGCCGACGCCCGCGCGGCGATGTGGGAAGCGCGCGTCGGCCAGGGCAGACTCTGGGTTAGCCGGTTTGCCGATTTATTCGGTAATGTCAGCTTGGGCCAACAAGACAACGCCCGCCTAATGGCGAATATCATCCGGAGTTCCATACAACCGGGTGGTAAAGTGATTTTCGATGACATGCATTTTGGCGTTACCAACTTGTACAACCCTGAAGCATTTTTCGGCGACTCCCGCTTGCACAATACCTTATGGTTCATTTTGGGCTTTTGGTTATTGTATGTGGTAGGGTACGCCAATCGCTTCATGCCGGTAAATAACAAACGTCCTAAGGTGCAGAACGTGGATTTTGCCTGCGCCGTGGGCGGATATTTTGCCCGCCGATTGATGCCGAAAAGCGCGGCAATGGCCTTGTTTGAACATTTTTTCAATGATGTGCGGGCCTACTACCAAAAGCCGTTAAACGGCGAACCCGTGTGGGACTTACTGGAGCGAAACCCCAGAATAACCCCCAAATCCATTACTCAGCTGCAAGGAATTTACTTTGCGTTGGAACGCAAAAAACGTTTCAATTTAGTCAAACTCAGAAACCAGTTGAACTATGTGCGGAAACAAATAACAGTGAGGAATCAAATAACATTATGAAACCGGCAGAGGAATTAAAACAACAGCTCAACCAGACCATAGGCCAGGTGGTATTCGGCGCCGAGGCGTTGATTCACGGTTTATGCCTGGCCTTAATCAGCGGCGGCCACGTGTTGTTGGAAGGCGTACCCGGTGTAGGTAAAACATTACTCGCCAAAACGTTAGCTACCCAACTGGGTGGCATTTTCAAGCGCATTCAATGCACGGCCGATTTAATGCCTTCTGATATGACCGGCGTGCACGTGTTCAACGAACAGCTGCGCAATTTCGAACTTGTGCAAGGCCCGTTGTTCGCCAATGTCGTGTTGGTGGATGAAATAAACCGCACCGGACCCAAAACTCAATCGGCGTTATTACAGGCCATGGAAGAGGGTTTTATTACCATAGACCGCGAAAGCTATACATTGCCGGACAATTTCCTGGTGATCGCCTCGCAAAATCCCCATGAGTTCGAAGGCACTTATCCTTTGCCGGAATCCCAACTGGATCGTTTTTTATTGCGCATGATTATCAGCTACCCCGCTGCCCAACATGAGATGCAGGTGTTGCAAACCTATGACAAGCCCGGCGGTGGTCATGGGGTAACGCCAAAGTCGTCGACCTCCGCATCTACGGGTGCTTCAACCAGCGCAACGACCGCCACGGAAGCGGTCACGCTCATCGATCAAGCCCGTAAGCAAGTGGCCGACGTACACGTCTCCGACGTGTTGTATCAATACGTTATCGACATCGCCAACGCCAGCCGTGCGCACCAAAATATCAGCTTAGGCTTATCCACCCGGGGTGCGTTGGGTTTGATGCGTTGTGCACGCGTGCAGGCGGCCTTGCGTGGTGCGGAATTTGTCACGCCCGATGACGTGAAATCCGTCGCCCCCGCGGTAATGGCGCACCGCATGATCCTGACTACCGAAGCCACGCTGGAAAACACCGATACTCAAACCCTGGTAGAGTCGGTATTTTCGCAGGTGGAAGTGCCGCGTGAGTTCAGCGAAACCAGCCATTCATCCGCACAACCCGCCGACCCGCTATCCCCAAAACTGTAATATTCCCATGCATATATCGCTTCGCGGCTACTTATTGATATTACTGGTCATGATGCTGGGCATCATAGGCCAGTGGAGCACCGAACCTTTGCAACACCTGTGGCGCTACCCCGCCGCCGCCGTGATTTTAGCGCTGTTATACGAGGTGTTTTACGCCAAACGCGCCGCCGTCGACTTTCAAAGATCGCTGCCACCGCGCGCCGCGTTGGGCCGTAAAACCAAAGGCATTCTGACGGTGTCGAATCGCAGCGGCCTCCCGCTGAAATTAAAACTCCACCAACCTATTCCATCCGGCGCCGAAGGTGAATCTTGTATTTATAATCTCACCGTTGCTTCTCATGGCACGCAAAGTCAACCCTTTGTCATATTCCCCCAGACCTTGGGCAACCTGCACTGGGACAGTATATATACCCGTGTACAGGGTTTTTTTGGCCTGGCATGGTGGAATCGAAAATTTACCGTACCTGGTCAGTTAAGCGTGGACCCTGATTACTTACACCACGACGAGCGCAATATCGGTATCAAAAAAACGGGGGACTATAACAAGCTACGTGCCGGCGGCGGTTCGGAATTACTATTTTTGCGCGACTACCGGCCGGGCGACTCCATACGCGCCATAGACTGGAAGGCCACCGCGCGCAGTGGTAAACACATGGTGCGGGTGTTCACCGAAGAACAGCATCTGAGCATTGTATTCGCCATTGACGCCGGCCGCACCAGTGGCATACACGCAGGCCGCTTGAGCCGGTATCATCACTATGTGAACATCTGCGCCCGATTGGCGCAAAAAGCCGTCGCCCACAACGACTTGATCGGACTGGTCGTGTACGCAGAAAAACCTCTGGTCTGCTTGCCTCCCGCCAGGGGAAATCCGGCCCTGGCGAAACTGCGCGAAGCGTTGATGAGCGCAAAGCCCATGGCCCAGGAATCCAATCCCCTGGCGGCCGCCAGCGAATTGCGCCGCTGGTTGCGGCATCGCAGCTTGGTGGTGTTGCTCAGCGATTTGGACATTAGCGATGTCAGCAGTCAAATCATCAACACCGTAAAACTGCTAAGCCCCAAACACCTGCCCTTGATCGCCACCTTGGAAGACGAACAAATTGCTGCACTCGCGGCCGCGCCCGCCGAACGTATGATCGATCCGTATAATGCCCTGGCGGCCATGGAAATCTCCCACATGGTGCGCAGCACCATATTGAGCCTGCAGCGCCTGGGCGCTTGTGTGGTGAGAGACAATGCCGATCACCTGGATGATTCGGTATTGCGGTTTTACGAACGCCTGAGACAACGCCACAGCGTATAATGGAGTAATTTTACCTAGAGTTGTTAGCGCGCGTAACCCCGCCGGCGCCACACATCCCACCCGCTTGAGAATTGCAAAAAAATCACGCAATGACTCTTGACATTTCACACCGTTCTGAAAAAAAATCGCGAAAAATGCAACGCTGTAATTAACTTTCTCGTTAGGTTTATTTGACTGCTTGCTTGTGTTCGATGTTTTTCATGAGGAATGCGTAATAATGAACAAAATCAATGATCTTTGGTATGGGTATCTGGAAGCGGGCGACAAAAGCAGCCTGGTAGTAATCGATCCATTACTGGAAACCGGCAATCCCAAAACAGTCTATATGTACAATCTTAGCGCCAACAAAATCACTGAATATAAACGGGAAATCGCCGAACCCAAACTGCGCGCCTTAAACTCAACAGAGGCGGGTTTGACGCAAGACTTAAAAACCGGTTACGACGTGGCACGCAAGGCGTTTGTCCCACGCGACAACCGGATTGCGTTGGCCCCGGCAGCCGTTGGCGCCGCGGTCAGCGTAAAACCGCCTAGGCACACCAAATTACCCGCGGACGACATTGACGCGTTGGATGACTTCTCGATAGACGACAGCGACCTTGATCTTGACGAAGAGATGGGCGAAGAATTGGAAGAAGATTTGGACATGAACGAGGACGAATAAACAAACCCAACGCCAACACAGGAATCCAGGGACGCAGAAGACAGCGCACCAAACGCAACCGGCAGCCGCGTGCCACGACCCAAGCAGCGGTTGGCAATAATGACGTCCTGCCCTTTTAAAGACAACTTAAAGACAACTTAAATGCGACTTAAAAACAACGCTCAATGATGAGTGGCTGATAATAAACACAGCCCACACACACTTCGACATCTTGGCGGTTTGGGGTTTTTATTTATGGATTCGACGGGGCGCGTTTCTTTCGCCACAACACCCCCGTCAACACAGCATATAATACAATGCCGTAGCCCACACCGATGATGATGCGAGATTCGAGCGGATAGCCGGCGTCGGGAGAGACATACCCTTCGATAATACCGGCCCCCACCAAAAACAACACACACAACACCAACAGTTTACCGCCTTTGCTTACGGCCTCTTGAAACGCCTTGCCGCGGCTTTGGGCGCCTGGGCGCATCAGCGCCTCACCCAAACTGACGCCGGCCGCACCGGCCAGACATATCACACTTAACTCCACCACCCCGTGAGCCACCACGAAATTAAACAGCTCATCGGCCATGCCGTATTCGTGTGTAAACGCAAATATTCCCCCCAGCATCAAACCGTTCAGGCTGATGATATAAATCGTGCCCAATCCATAAAACGCGCCCAATACAAAAGCGGTAATGGCCACCACGATATTATTGGTCATGATGGAAGCCGACAACAAAGACGAGGGCATGATATTCAATAAATCGTCGGTCCACAGTTGACCGCCTTGTACCGTGTTGATCATGCCTTCAGAGGCAAACAAACTGGCCAGTGGCGGGTAGTTGAATACCAACAACCAACCGCACAGCCCACTCACAATGAATAACACAAACGTGGCGATAATCACGCCCCGACTGTCATGAACGATTTGCGGGATTTCCTCGCGAAACAAATCGGACAGTCGCTGCCTGAAGAAAAACGGTGACCGGTAAATAGTTTCGTGGGCTTTTAAAAACAGACTCTGCAACAATGCCGCCAGCTGAGTGTTGGGCAAAACGTTTTTGGCTAAGGAAAGATCCCGGGCCAAATTCCGGTATTGCACCACCAGAGAGGTAGCCTCATCCACGTTTAGGTCACGCCGTCCGCTTTGGCGCTGCAGGCGATCATGAATGTGTTGCCATTGTGAGGCGCGCTTCTGCAGCCATTGCGCCAACGGATCTGAAGTGTTGCTGTTGCTGTTCATTTTATTTGTCGCATTATTTGTCACAAACGTTATCGCATGTTTGAAAATCGCTTTATCACTGTGTTCGCCGCTACGCTTCTTGTTGCGTTTGCCGATAAGTTCTTAATAGGTTCTTAAACCCTCAAGTTTCGGAGTTCAGAGTGGTACCGGATTGAGCCACCAGCATGTATTTCACCACGAAGAACGCGAAGGAAAAACAAGCCTATTTAAAACTCTTCGTGGTCCTCGTGTGCTTCGTGGTGAATATATTATCTATGCCTCCAAGAATACAGCCAGTTCCACGAAATATTCAGGAACTCCGAAACTTGGATTAATGCGTTAGCCTCCGGATTTAACCCTTTATAATAAGCTGCAATTGTTGGCGCAACTGATGATCCAGTTTCCGCTGACTTTTTTCCTGCGGCACCGCTTCCCCCAGGTTTTTCAATAATTGCTTTGCCAATTGAATGCGTTTTTCCCTTTGCAGGCTATTCCAGCGCTGTAACAATTCGTTGACAATGTCCCACTGACGAGCATCCACATTCGACTTGGCGCCTATGTTGTTGAGGTTGTGCAACAGATTTTTTTCCACTTTATCTTCGTAAATCAACAGCGTGCCTGCGGCAATATCGCCGATGCGCACCGAATTTTTCGTGGCCATGGCAACAATCAGTCCCAGCAAATATCCGGCCGGGAGGGAGTCTACCACTCGAAAAACATTACGCACCAGAATAGCACCCACGCTGGGGGTATGACCTTGCAGTGTCACAATTCGAATTCCCGCCATGCGTTTGCCGGGTGTACGGCCTTTCATCAGCACTTCCAGGATCGGGTGATACAAAAAATAAACCACAAACGGCGGCCCCAACACCAACAATATAAACCACCACGCACTATCAAACAGGTCTGAGAAAAATTCGTTGAGCTTGAGTAACTGACCAAAAATCAAGGGAATGGCGATAAACCACAACAACAAAAACAAAAACCGGATGTGCCAATCGATAATAAAGGCATAACTTCTTCCACCAACACCGGCGATGGGCAATTGCAATTGCATGGCATCGGCGGTTTGAATATCAAGTTGCTGTTCCATAAACTGAAATATTTCGTTAGCTGGTAATTGTACGTCAGTAATCTTTAGATGATAAACAATGCATTAGCATAAAATGCCCGCGTATAATACCTGCTTATGGTACCCGCGGTCGTCCATGATTACCATGGTCCTGGACCTGCCTCAGGCTGGCAATATTACCGGACTTTACTCGGTCTACGGTGATCACACAGCCCACGGCGATCCGCTGCTTGATGCTCGCAGAAGTTATCGTCACCGCGAACCGGGGTTTTAGTCTGTGATGACAATGCGAATGGCCGGGACGCTGCAAACCGGCGGCTCGAGCACTCGCCGGCCTGATATTGATAATCCGCTTTATCAGCTTATTGTATAAAGATGTAAGGTTTGCGAAATAACGAATGGTTAATATTCACATAAAACGGCTTTGTTGTTTTGCCATGCGGGAGTATCGTTTAGAATAGGTGTTTATAGGTTGGCATATTGCGCAATCCATGGTGTTGTTAAAAAGCATGTCATAGATATTTTGAAACGTAGGCTTCATTGCGCACATGCTTTGTAATGGTACTTTTAGTAGTCGAAATTAGCAGTCGTAATGGATGAGTCATAACGGGGCTTCGCACCAGGGTTACAGTGCGATTGCAGTACGGTAAATACAATGAACAAAATCATAATCAATCGGGGATCTTTCAAACTGGACGAAGTTGTGCTTGAACAAGGCACAACGACCATCGGCCGCGGCAGCGATAATACCATTGTCCTGGACGACACCGCCATTAGCAGCCACCATACCAAAATAATTACCTTGTTTCATACGTCCTACATCGAAGATCTCGACAGTACCAACGGCACGCTGGTCAATGGTAAATCCGTGCAAAAGCGTTCATTGCACTCAGGCGATGTCGTATCCATAGGCAATCACCAATTATTGTTTCAGTCCGATAAAGGGGTACAAACTGACTCGGAAACTTCCGAAACCGTGATGCTGCGCGGCAATGAGATCAAACAAAGACTCAACGAGTTCATACAAGCGCAATCGGAACAGGAGAAATCCCAACCTACCACCGGTGGTACGGGTGCCACGTCAAAAGACGCGATCCCCAATCCCAGCGTTGCCGCTAGCACACCGGCGGCGTCAAAACCGGCCTTCAGTGGCAGCGCGAATCTGGAAAAAAACCAGGCGTGGCTTGATGCTTACAAAAAATCCATGGCGGCGAAAAATCCGCAACCCGTGCCGGAGAAAACCGCTGCCGCCGTTAATGACAAATTGACTGACGCGGCTGATGCCCAGCCAAAGCCTGACACCCAAACAAAAACCGACGCCGTTCCCAAATCGCCATTGGAACCCAAGGCCGACGCTCAAACCAAAGCCGAAGCCGTTCCCAAGCCGCCCTCGGAATCCATAGCCAAGGTTCAACCCAAAACCGAAGCCGTTGCCCCCAAACCGCCATCGGAATCCACTGCCAAGGCGCACGCATTTAATAATACGGCCGCGGCATTAAAAGGCGCAGAGAAACCGGCGGCAGCTCCGCCCCAGGTACCAGGAACACCCACCACGGTCGCACATTCCACTGCAAGCACTGCCGGCGTAAGCAACCCCACGGTTCAAGCCGCGATCCCTCCCTTAGACATTGCACAAGCGGCCCGGATGGCGACCCAACATGCGTCACACCCTACGTCTAACCAAGCGCCGCAACACACGTCGCAACAGCGTCGTAAACAAGACAACGATTATGACGCCAATGGCGCGATGGCGTTGAATCCCAACAAATTCCGGGCAAAAATTATGCCTATGATTTGGGCGGCCATCGTGGCGGTGCTTGTCGCCGAAGTGGTCTATATCACTTATCGTTCAATAGGATAGCCTCCCCGCCTTTCGTTTTGGGGGGGATTCATGGTATAAAGTGTGAATATCACTGTGGCAACCGCCGCAATTGCTCACCAGGCGAGAAGGGCAGACAGGAAACCAAGTCTAATCCTTTTTGTACCAGCGGCCGATAAAAAAACTGTGAACCACTTTGCATTTTGCGGACGATGAAACAAGTATCTATTTTCAGCTTTGTTGTTGTCATTTTCGGGGTAAGCCTGGGCTGGACAAGCACCGGCACCGCCTCTGATTCCGTGACGCGCGATACAACCACTCGCCAGAGCGAGACGCAGCAATCTGATGGCTTTATTAAAGCCAGCTACACAACCAATCAACGCTTTCGGCGCGACGAACTATCCGCTGACCGTGTGCTGGTGGAAAAAACCAAGCGCCGGCTCACCTTACTTTCCGACGGCCAAATCCTGAAACAATATAGAATTTCCCTGGGAAGAAATCCCGTGGGCACCAAGCTCCGTGCCGGTGATAACCGCACCCCCGAAGGCGTGTATCGCATCGACTACCGCATAGAGGACAGCGATTTTCACATGGCATTGCACATATCTTACCCCAGCGAGTCCGACATCCACCGCGCGAGGCAATTAGGTTACTCACCGGGCGGCAGCATCATGTTGCACGGCCTGAAAAACGACGACGATGAAATCGCTTACTACCACGGTTATTTCGATTGGACGAAAGGCTGTATTGCGGTGACCAATACTGAAATTGAAGAAATCTGGCAACTGGTACCCAACGGCACCACCATAGAAATCCGTCCTTAACCTGAACCTGCCCGTTTCCACCCCACTGCTCGTTCGCCCCACCCTCCCCAACAATCTTTGTCTCTAGAAAATTGTAGATTGATCGAGATCAATACAGCCACCGCTGCCCTAATATAATCTTACCCAATTCACTGAATTTCCAGGGGGATATAGGGATTTTCCCTATAAAAAAACAAAAATAACGACACATTATAGGTAAGGTTGAGGCAAGCATATGAATGATGTATTCGAACTGGCGGACGGCTTAGGGCCAGCTAAAATAATCCACGTCTACGAACCATCAGCAGATTTAAAAGCCATTTTAGTGGTCGATAATGTCGCCAAAGGCCCGGCAATCGGTGGCGTGCGTATGGCTGAGGACGTCAGCACCGAAGAATGTTTTCGCTTGGCGCGCGCCATGACATTAAAAAATGCCGCGGCAGGCCTGCCTTATGGCGGCGGTAAAATCGTACTCTATGGCGACCCCCGTATCCCCAAGTGGGAAAAAGAGCACATGCTACGCGCCTTAGCTTCTTCACTCAGGAATGTCGAAGAATATATTTTTGCTCCCGATATGGGCACCGATGAAGAGTGCATGGCGTGGATACGCGACGAAATCGGCCGCGCCGTGGGATTGCCGCGGGAAATCGGCGGCATACCGCTGGATGAAATCGGCGCCACCGGCTGGGGGCTGAGCAATGCGGCCGACGTGGCCTTACGCTATTGCGATTTTGAACTTGAAGGCGCGAAAGTAGCCATCCAGGGATTTGGCGCCGTCGGTAAGCACACCGCGCGCTATCTACAATCCAAAGGCGCCATCATCACGGCGGTGGCGGACAGCCGAGGCGCCATCCATAACCCGGATGGCCTGGACATAGACGAACTCACTGCCTTAAAAGCGCAGGGGGAGAAGGTCTCTGCCTACAAAAACGCGAATCCCATTGAAAGTGATGCCATTCTGGATGTGGAGTGCGATATCTGGATACCGGCTGCACGTCCGGATGTCATTCACGCGGACAACGCCGGGCGAGTCAAAGCAAAACTGATTATCCAGGGAGCCAATATTCCAGTCACCCATGAAGCGGAAAAACAACTGGCCGAGCGCGGCGTATTGTGTGTACCGGATTTCATCGCCAACGCCGGCGGGGTAATCTGCGCGGCCATGGAATATGCCGGCTCCACACAGAAAGCCGTGTTTGAGGCTATAGAAGAGAAAGTGCGCCGCAACACGGAAATCGTACTGGATACAGCCAAGCAACAACAGATTTTACCGCGGCAAGCCGCCGTGGAATTGGCCACTGACCGGGTTCGTAAAGCCATGCATTATCGGCAGTACTCGCTATTTTCACGGGCACCGCGGTTCATATAAACTCGCTACTCCGCCAATAAGTCAATTTGGAGGCGTATCTATCGAATAACGCTTATGTATCGCATACGATTTCACGGCCGTGGCGGACAAGGTATGAAAACCGCCAGCCGCATATTAGGCACCGCGTTTTTTCTGGCCGGTTACGAGATCCAGGATGCGCCGCGCTATGGCGCCGAACGCCGCGGCGCCCCCATCTTTGCCTATGTGCGCGCCGACCGACACCCCATTAATGAAAGAGGTATTATCCGCAACCCCGATTTGGTGATCGTAGCCGACGACAGCCTGCTTCCCATCCCCGCCGCCGGCATATTACAAGGCCTCGCCAAACACACGGTATTATTACTCAACAGCCGGGAAAGCGCCGACACCTGGCGCACGCGACTGAACATAACTAATCCCATGGTAGTCATTAGCGTTGCCGAAGACTCCCGAGACCGGGCGGAACTCAAATACGTGGGTGCTACGTGCGCCGGAGCAGCCGCGGCGTTGCTGCACGTGATTTCTAAAGCCATCCTCGAACAGGCCATCCATGAAGAGTTGGGCGAACTGCCCCAGGCGGTTGTTCAGCATAATCTCGACAAAGCCCTGGCGGCCTACGACCACATGGCCGCTTATACGGACGTTAGCGTCATAGAAGGCGGTGTACCACACGCCGGGCAGTACCAACCACCGCAATGGGTGGAGTTGCCTTTTGAACCGGCCAGCGTTTCGGCGCCGGTCATCCACGCGGGCCTGACCAGCGTGGAAGTGAAAACCGGTTTATGGCGCACCTTGCGTCCGGTAATAGACTATGACCACTGCAAACGATGTTGGTGGGTATGCAGCAGTTTTTGCCCCGACGGAGCGATTAACGTCGTGGATGGCACACCGCAAATCGACTACGACCACTGCAAAGGCTGCATGGTGTGCCTGGCGCAATGCCCGCCACATGCCATTAGCGCAATTGCGGAATCCCAGGCACAAGAAAAACAGCAAGCGCAACAGGCAAAACACCAGGAAGAGACGCCAACATGAGCCGAAAACTTCTAACCGGCAACGGTGCCGCGGCATGGGGGGCGCGTTTGGCGCAAGTGGACTACGTGCCGGCATTTCCGATTACCCCTCAAACCGAAATCATAGAGACCATTGCGCATTGGATAGACAGCGGCGACATGGACAGCCGCTTGGTCACGCTGGAATCCGAACACTCCATGATTACCGCCGCCGGCGCGGCCGCGGCTACCGGCGTGCGGGTATTCACCGCCACTTCCAGCCAGGGTTTGTTATACGGTATGGAAATGATTTATACCGTGGCCGGCTGGCGGGCGCCGTTTGTCATGGTCAATGTCTCGCGCGGTTTATCCGCGCCCATCACCCTGGAGCCGGACCACAACGACATCCTCGCTGCCCGCGACAGCGGCTTTTTACAGATTCACTGCGCCACCTGCCAGGAAGTGCTGGACCAAACCTTAATCGCCTATCGGCTGGCCGAGCACGAGGATGTTCGCCTGCCGGTCATCGTCAACCTGGACGGTTTTTATCTGTCGTTTACCCGCGAACCGGTGGAAATCCCCGAGGCGGCGGCCGCCGCGCAATTTGTCGGCGCGTACGATGCTGAGAATATCCGTTTCCAGGCATCAGCGCCCTCCAGCCAGGCTGTGGCAGTGCTGGGGGGTGGACCGTATTCGTATTTTCGCTACGAAACCCATCTGGCCGCCCTGCACGCGCTACCGGTTTATGAAACCATTGCGGAGGAATTTAAAACCGCCTTTGGCCGTGACTGCGGGATTCTGGAAACCTACCGTAGCGAAGATGCGCAACTAGCATTTGTCATGATGGGCTGTTTCGCCACCAAAGCCAAAGAAGCCGTGGACCGCTTGCGCGACGCGGGAGTATCCATCGGTCTGGTGAGGCCGCGACTGCTGCGGCCGTTTCCCGCCGGCCAATTGCAACGCGCCTTGGCCGACAAAAAGGCTGTTGCAGTAATCGACCAGAACCTGTCCATGGGTAAAGGCGGCGTATTGCACAGCGAACTGGCGTCGGTATTATACGGCGCGGAGAATGCACCCCCAATCCTGGCCAGCTTCATCGGCGGTTTGGGCGGTCGTGATATCAGCGCCGAAGATTTTTT
>JAJDNG010000228.1 GCA_022340845.1 Gammaproteobacteria bacterium
CATGGCATAGCCGCATTGGTCTTTATTATGGTGTTGCACATAGATGCGCAAATCCACTTCGCGGCCGGACACGGTGGTGAACGTATCCTGGATGCACGCCAGATCACCGGCAACCAAGGCAAATAAATACGTAGGCTTGGGGTGGGGATCTTCCCAGGTGGCGAAATGTTTGCCGTCGTCCAGCTCACCACTTTCGACCAGATTGCCATTGGATAGCAACACAGGGTATTTGGCCTTTTCCGCGACAATGGTGGTGGTGTATTTGGCCATTACGTCAGGGCGATCATACATGTAGGTAATACGGCGGAAACCTTCCGCTTCGCATTGGGTGCAGAAATTACCGCCGGAGGTATACAAGCCGCTGAGCTCAGTGTTAGCGCCGGGATTGATTTCAGTTTCCAGTTCCAGGATAAAAAACTCCGGCACCGACGCTATGCTGAGGTGTTCATCATCCACCGTGTACGCATCCTCGCCCAGTGGTTCACCGTCTATGGCGATGGAGACCAGCGTGAGCTTCTCGCCATGCAACACCAAGGGTGCGTGGGCATCGGCATCGGCCCGGCGTTGCAAGGTCATGGCCGAACGCACCCGGGTGGCCTGTTCCTGTAAATCGAAATCCAATTGAATGGATTCCACGCTGTACGCGGTGGGCTGGTAATCCTGTAGTCGGATGGTAATCGGTGTTTGCGCTTTGGATTGGTCTGCCATGGTTTTTCCTGCTGGGTTTTTACTATTATTGGGTTTTTTCGATTTCTAGGTTATTCCAAAATGGGTTTTACATCGGTATTTTTCAATAAAACCGCGACTTGGGTATAATCACGCCTCCAGCTTATGGAGATGAGGTTTTTTATCAACGATAGCCATATCAACAACAGCTTTATCGACAACTGTTTTGTCGTCAACCATCACTTAAGAATGAGGCCACTATGAACGCGGAATCCTTATGCCCTTGCGGATCGAACCTGAATTATGAGCAATGCTGCGGACCTTACCTACAAGGTAGCAAAGATGCGCCCACGGCGGAAGCCTTAATGCGCTCGCGGTATGTGGCTTATGCGCAAAAAAATGACGACTATATTCTGAAAACCTGGCACGAATCCACTCGCCCTGAAGATGAGCATCCCGCCCAGACCAACGCTACCTGGATCGGCCTTACCATATTACGCACCGAAGGCGGGCTGGAAAACGACACCGACGGCATTGTGGAGTTTCGCGCCCGCTGCCGCATCAAAGATGAGGCCGGTGGCGTGGACGAAGCCAGTCAATTTCTCAAACAAGATGGCAAATGGTATTACGTGGACGGCAAGGCCATACAGCCGGTGCGCACCCGGGACAACAAAGTGGGGCGCAACGATCCCTGCCCGTGCGGTAGCGGCAAGAAATATAAAAAGTGTTGTGGCAAAGCGGCTTAAGCTTAGTGACGATTGGCCCGGGCTGACGGTGCGCAATGAACGATAAGCCCCTGTTGTTATCCATTGTCGAACTGGGAGGATATCCGGATTTCACCGCGTTATACGAGCAATGTGGTTTTCGCGTGCTGAAAGCCAATACCATGCGCAAGGCCTTGTCGCTTCTGAAAAAGCAACCGCCGGCGGTGATTGTGGCGGAATTTATTTACGGACCGACGTACGGGTCGCAACTGAGCAACTTCGAGTCCTTGTTTGGCGCGCTGCAACGGGATGCACCTGCGGCGCATTTAATCGCTTTGATGGATAAAGCCAACGGCCAACATTTCGATCGATTGAAAAGCCGGTTTGCGGCGCACCGTGCATTTTATTTTCCGGTGAATCAGGATGAGCTTGGGCGGCATTTGGAATCACTGGTTTAATCCGCAAGTACGCCAGAAAGCCAAGTTTTGAATTTTCACCAGGAAGGACACGAAGAGCCCGAAGAATTTTATCTAGAATTTATTCCGTCGTGGTCTTTGTGGCGCAGACAAAGAAAAATCTAAGATTTGGTAATGAGTTCCGTCTCCATTATTTCCCCCTCGGTGTTGATCTTGACCCCGGTTACATCAGGCAGCCGGGAGAGAATATAACCGGCCATCAGCATCATTAATGTTTCATTTTCGGCGTGGATGGCGCTTAACAGCTTATCCGCGGCAATTTGGCAACGCTGAATCAGGTTGGGGTATTCCACCCATTCGCGACTCATCTGCCAGCCACGATCCATGTCCCGATCCATCATTTTAAAAAAATCATCCGCTTCGGTGAGAATTGGTTTGGAAATTTCCACGGTTTGGGATTTATCGTCAATATATAACGTCAATTGCATGCCGTATTGCCCTCGTAGCGCTTTTCTGTTGTCACACTGTATTCTATAGGTATGTTCTATTAGATGGGTTCTATTTGACTTAATCTAAGGCGTGTTATCATAACAACTCTACATGCAATATAATCTATCTAATCTGTAATAGTCTGTAACAGGCCGTCAATCCCGCGATGAATTCGCCCTAACGCACACTTTTTCCATGGAATCCGCCAAAAATATATTTTCTTACCGCAAATACTGGGCGCAGCGCTTTGGCGTCGCCCCCGTGTTGCCCATGAACCTGTCCCAAATGGAGGCGTTGGGTTGGGATTCCTGCGACATCATTCTGGTGACCGGCGATGCTTATGTGGATCACCCCAGTTTCGGCATGGCCGTCATTGGCCGCACCTTGGAAGCCCAGGGTTTTCGGGTGGGCATTATTTCGCAACCGGATTGGCGCTCGGCGGATGATTTTCAGTCTCTGGGCAAACCCAATCTCTTTTTCGGCGTCACCAGCGGCAACATGGATTCCATGGTCAACCGCTACACCGCCGATCGCAAAATCCGCTCCAATGACGCGTATTCCCCCAATGGTGAAGGCGGTAAACGCCCGGACCGTTCGGTGATTGTGTATTCGCAGCGTTGCCGCGAAGCGTACAAAGACGTGCCTATTGTGATTGGCGGCATAGAAGCCAGTTTACGGCGCATTGCGCATTACGATTACTGGTCGGATAAAGTCCGCCATTCCGTGTTGGTGGATGCCAAAGCCGATATGCTGGTATACGGCAATGCCGAGCGCCAGGTGGTGGCACTGGCCCACCGGTTGGCGGCCAAAGAGCCCATCGAGACCATTACCGACATCCGCGGCACCGCGTTTGTGCGCAAAACCATCCCGCCCGAATTCCAGGTGATCGAATCGACCAGCCTGGACGTACCCGGGCCGGCGCATGGGCGAGACAATCCCTATCAGGACCCCTATGCGGACCCCATGGAAGACACAGCGCCAACCGAGGCGCCACAGCAGGTCGTGGTCCGCCTGGACTCAAAAAGACGTTCCAAACATGAATCCGCATCGAACGCCGTAATACGCATGCCCTCGTATGCCAAAGTGAAGTCCAATAAAGAACTGTATGCCCACGCCTCCAGGATCCTGCACAAAGAAACCAATCCCGGCAACGCCAAAGCGCTGTATCAACCCCACGGCGACCGCGGTGTGTGGATAAATCCGCCGCCTATCCCGTTGACCACCAAAGAGTTGGACGCGGTATTTGAACTGCCGTATACGCGCCAACCCCATCCGGTCTATGGCAATGCCAACATCCCCGCTTATGAAATGATCCGCTTTTCCATCAATATCATGCGGGGTTGTTTCGGCGGTTGTACCTTTTGTTCCATCACCGAACACGAAGGACGCATTATCCAAAGCCGCTCGGAAGACTCCATCATCCGTGAAATCGAAACCCTGCGCGACAGTGTGCCGGGGTTTACCGGTGTGATTTCCGACCTGGGCGGTCCTACCGCCAATATGTACCGCCTGGCCTGTAAAAGCGAGCAGATCGAAGCGGCCTGCAAACGCTTGTCATGTGTACATCCTACGATTTGTAAAAACCTGAATACCGACCATGCACCGCTGATACATCTTTATCGCCGCGCACGGCAATTAAAAGGCATTAAGAAAGTGGTGATTGCCTCCGGCTTGCGTTACGACCTGGCGGTGCAATCGCCGGAATACGTCAAAGAATTAGTCACCCACCATGTGGGCGGTTATTTGAAAATCGCCCCCGAGCATACCGAGTCCGGTCCGCTTAGCAAGATGATGAAACCCGGCATGGAGGCGTATTACCGTTTTAAAGAACTGTTCGATCAATATTCCAAAGCCGCGGGCAAAGAACAATATCTGATCCCCTATTTCATTGCCGCCCACCCCGGCACCCGCGATGAAGACATGTTGCAACTGGCCCTGTGGCTGAAACAAAACGGCTTTCGCGCCGACCAGGTGCAGACCTTTTTACCTTCCCCCATGGCCACCGCTACCGCCATGTATTATTCGGGCAAAAATCCCTTGCACCGCCTGGACAAACACAGCGAGACGGTCAGCATCCCCAAGGGCGCCAAAACCCGTCGCTTGCACAAAGCCTTTCTGCGCTACCACGACCCGGACAACTGGCCGTTGCTGCGCGAAGCCCTGAAAAACATGGGACGCAGCGATTTGATCGGCAACGGCAAAAAACACCTGGTGCCCAAATGGCAGCCGGCCGGTACCGATGCGCATGCTTCAAGCCGCAGGACGAGCGGCAAAACAACCAAGCCGTTTCGCACCCAGCACAGTGGTGAAATCCCCACTACCTCGCGCAAACGCGCGGCGCGGCGCGGGTAAACCCACAGTCGTTTCACCGCCGGGAGGCCAGGGTTTTCCGGCAAAACCACTGCAGCTGTGTGAATAAACTGACTGGCAATTTTTTCGCTTCAACCAAAAAAGAAACGGTTCTAAATACAGCCACTTATATCCCCACTTAAGATTTCTGCCCAGCTGCCGTTAATGCAAAACGTAACAGTGGCTTTGCTGACTGACGGTTTATTGTTGCCCGGGCATGGTAATCCCCGGGCACACAACCGTTTGGTCGGGTGGTCATTGCACTTTTGGCATCACGCACCACATCCGGCAGAAAAACAGTAAACGATGGCGTCTCCAGAAAGCAGTGATAAAACCGGCAATCAGAAGTTTCACCTCCTGGTGGTCGATGACAACGAAATGAACCGTGATTTGATTTCCCTGCAATTGCGCAAACACGGCTACCGGGTGAGCGTCGCCGCCAGTGGTTATGAGGCGTTGGAATTACTGGAAACCAGGAAATACGATCTTATCCTGCTGGACATCATGATGCCGGGCATGAACGGCCTGGACATGTTAGTGGAAGTGCGCAAACAACATTCTCTATTGAGCCTGCCGGTCATCATGGTCACCGCCGATGATTTGGAGCAAAGTATTATCGAAGCCTTGCAGCGCGGCGCCAACGACTACCTGGTCAAACCCCTGAACGTGCCCGTGGCCATCGCCCGCATCAAAACCCAACTCACACTTAAAGAACTGGACGACTTAAAAGGCGAGTTCGTGCGATTTGCCAGCCATGACTTGAAAAAACCGTTGATTGTCGCTATGGATATAGTAGAAAGCTTGCAGCAGGATTGCGTGCCCGATCAGCCGGTCAAACCGGACACTCCGGACATTTTGGAAATATTATTCAAGACCTGTAACAACATGCAAAACGTGATTGACGGTTTTTTGAATACGGAATCCTTTGCCAAGGGCATAGCGGATACCAAGCGCCCCACGCCGCTGAATTCGGTCGTTGACAAGTCCATTCAAAACAATACCGAATACGCCAAAAAGAAAGGTATCGAGCTGAAGCCGGAACTTGCCAGTGATTTACCGGAAATTGAACTGGATGAGTTCCGCATCACCCAGGTGCTGGACAACCTTATCGGCAATGCCATGAAATTCAGCCCCAAAGACACCACCACCGTGGTACGCACCCGCACTGACGGTGAATTTGTCTATGCTGAAGTCAGTGACGGCGGCCCCGGTCTGACCGAAGAAGACATGAAAAAGCTGTTTCAACGCCATGCCCGCTTGAGTAACCGCCCTACCGGCGGGGAATCCAGCACCGGCGTGGGATTGTCGCTTTCCAAACAACTGGTGGAACAGCATAACGGCGTCATTGGCGCGCGTAACAATCCGACCCGTGGCGCGACATTCTGGATAAGACTGCCGGTCAAACCCCTACAGCCAAATTAAACGATCACAATGATAATTTAGCGGTCAAATGATTGTAATGTGGCCGTGAAACAATCAAACAAAACCTTAAACACCACAAGGATCAGAGGATAAAATCATGAACAAGCTGGACCAATTGCGCAAACTCACCAAAGTGGTTGCCGATACCGGGGACATCGACTCCATCAAAGCTTATACCCCCATAGACGCCACCACTAACCCATCATTGCTATATAAAGCGGCGCAAATGCCGCAATACGCCGAACACGTCGAATCGGCGATTCGCTGGGGCCAGTCCAAAGCCAGCAGCGAGGCGGAACAAGTCCTACATACCCTGGATAAAATCGCGATAAATTTCGGTAGCGAAATCCTGAAAATCATTCCCGGCCGCATTTCCACGGAAGTGGATGCACGCTTGTCGTTCGATACCGAAGCCACCGTAAAACGGGCGGAAAAAATCATCGCCATGTACCAGGAAGTGAGCGTACCGCGCGACCGCGTGTTGATTAAAATCGCCTCTACCTGGGAAGGCATCCAAGCCGCCAAACAATTGGAAAAACAAAGCATCCACTGCAACTGTACATTGATGTTCAGCATCGCCCAGGCCGTTGCGTCCGCCGAAGCCGGCGCCACCTTGATCTCGCCATTTGTCGGCCGCATCCTGGACTGGTACAAAAAAGCCGAAGGCGTGGACGGCTATCCGGCCCACGAAGACCCGGGCGTCAAATCGGTGACTGAGATTTACAACTATTTCAAAAAACACGGCCACAAAACCGTCGTGATGGGTGCCAGCTTCCGCAACAAAGACGAAATCCTGGAACTGGCCGGTTGCGATTTGTTGACCATCGCGCCGACATTGATGGAAGAGCTGCAAAACAGCGACGGCGACGTGCCCGAAAAACTTTCCCCGGACAATTCAAAATCCATGGATATCCAGCGTATCGATGTATCCGAAAGCAATTTCCGCTGGCTCATGAACAACGACGCCATGGCCACCGAAAAACTGGCCGATGGAATACGTGGATTTACCGCCGATACCATTAAGCTGGAGAAATATGTGCAGGAAAAAGTGCGTAAAGCAGCGGCGTAACCCGGACACCGACAACTATCTAGTGGTCCATGCGGGGACACTACCCATATCGAATGTTAGTTGACGCCTTTCCGCGGTTACCCGCGGGAAGGCGTACATGCGCTTTGTCAAACATACCTACATCCCTCACGCCACGCCTACTCATATTTTAAAAGTATTCATACACAAAAGTGATATAATCCCGGTCGAATCAATCGGGAATCTATTATCACTGAAATGCAAAAAGCCCGCGACATTCTAAAAACCGTATTCGGCTACAGCGACTTTCGCCTCCACCAGGCAGACATCATCAAGGCGTTACTGAACGGCCAGGATGTTATTACGTTGATGCCAACCGGCGGCGGGAAATCGCTGTGCTACCAAATCCCAGCGCTAATTCGCGACGGCACCGGCGTGGTGATTTCGCCACTGATCGCGCTGATGCAGGATCAGGTGGCGGCATTGAAATTATTGGGCATACGCGCGGCGTTTCTCAACTCCACCCTGGATCGCGTCAGTGTGCAGCAAACTGAACACGCGCTGTTGAACAACGAATTGGATTTGCTGTATATCGCACCGGAACGGCTGCTGAGCGAACGTATGTTGCAATTGCTGGACCGCAGCAAGGTTGCCTTATTTGCCATCGATGAAGCGCATTGCGTCTCTCAGTGGGGCCACGACTTTCGCAAGGAATACCAGCAGCTTTCCGTATTGCATCAGCGTTTTCCCGGCACCCCCCGCATCGCCTTAACGGCTACCGCCGATCAACGTACGCGCGGTGAAATCATCGAGCAGTTGAATCTGCAAAATGCCGCGCTGTACATCAACAGTTTCGACCGGCCCAATATTCGTTACACCATTGCCGAGGGCGACAATCCGCGCAATCAGTTGTGGCGGTTTATCGAAAGCGAACACCCCCACGATGCCGGCATAGTCTACTGCCTGTCCCGCAAGAAAGTGGAATCCGTGGCTGAATGGCTTAAAACCAAAGGCCGCAATGCCTTGCCTTATCACGCCGGCCTGCCCGATGAAATGCGCCACCGACACCAGGAACTGTTTTTGCGTGAAGAAGGTGTCATTATCGTGGCCACTATCGCCTTTGGCATGGGTATTGACAAGCCTAACGTACGGTTTGTGGCGCACCTTAATCTTCCCAAAAGCATAGAAGCGTATTATCAGGAAACCGGGCGCGCCGGACGAGACGGCGAGCCGGCCAATGCCTGGATGGCTTTTGGCTTGCAGGATGTCATCACCCTGCGGCAAATGATGCAGGACACCGACGCCGATGAACGATTCAAACGAGTTGCACAACACAAACTGGAGGCCATGCTGGGGTTGACCGAGCTAACCGGCTGTCGCCGCCAGACTTTGCTGGCGTATTTCGATGAGCACCAGGACAACCCCTGCGGCAATTGCGATAACTGTCTCACTCCGCCGCGCACCTGGGACGGTACGGAAACGGCGCAAAAAGCCCTTTCCTGCGTGTACCGCACGGGTCAGCGTTTCGGGGTCAATTACATCATCGACGTACTGAACGGTAAACCCGACGAACGTATCGTACACAATCGCCACGACCAGTTGAGCACGTTTGGCATCGGCCAAGATCTCAGCGTGGGTGAGTGGCGCAGCGTGTTTCGCCAGCTCATCGCGCAGAATTTTCTGCAAGCCGATGTGGACGGCCACGGCGCTTTGAAGCTGACCGAAAAATGCCGCCCACTGTTGCGCGGCGAAACCCGGATACAACTGCGCAAGCTGCAAAAACCGGAAAAATCCAAGCCCAGCGCCGGGGTTAAGACAACAGACCTACGCCCCTGCGATCAGACGCTATATGACGCGCTGCGCGAGCTGCGACGCAAGTTGGCGGACGAACAAGGGGTGCCGGCGTATATCATTTTCCACGATAAAACCCTGCAGGAAATGGCTCGCCTGCGGCCGCAAAAGCTGGCGGACCTTCAGTTTGTCAGCGGCGTGGGCGAACAAAAACTCAAGCGTTACGGCCAGGCGTTTATGGATGCCATCAAGGCCAGCCCGCTGCCGGACTTGCTCAACAACCGCCTCAGCGACACCGTTAATGAAACCTTGTATTTGCATACCCAAGGCAAGAACGCGGAAAGTATCGCCCGCAAACGCGACATAAGCGTGTCTACGGTGTACGGGCATTTTGCCGAAGCCGTGGAAGCCGGCCTGTTAGATCCCGATGACGTATTAACTCTAGACGATTCCGACTATCAGACCATTGTTAATACCATGGAAATGCTGGAAACCCTCGAACAACGTCGTTTAAAACCGGTATTCGAAGCGCTGGACGGCGCTTACGATTACGGCATTTTGAAATGCGTGTTGGCCGGTTTGATACCCACTGTGTGAATCGATTTTGAGACAACATTTTATACTCATACTCCATCCCAGGATACAATCTCATTGCCCCTGACGAAATCACCCGCCCCTTCATGAGATTTCCCTCCCCTTCATTCGGACCGAACCCTATTGGCGACTGACGACGCCGGTTTGCATTTTGGAAGTACTCGGTACGAGTTCATGGATGGACGAGATATGTCATGCAAGGTACCTGACTCTAACCGATAACACCGCAGAACAAACCATGCGACCTGTCGCGATTGGCCGCAAGAATTTCTTACGGGTTGGCTCTGAACGCGGTAGTGAAGCAGCGAAAACATTTTCTGACTTGATTCAACCTTGTAAAACTCGTGCTATCAATTTTCAAGACTATTTGATCTGCTTGTTGACTAATTTACCAATGGCATCGAAGGACAGCATTAATCAACCATTGCCCAACAATTAAATCTAATATAACTTACAATAGACGCATACG
>JAJDNG010000238.1 GCA_022340845.1 Gammaproteobacteria bacterium
ACATACTATCTCTACTTATTCTTCCTTCAGCTGATTTAGACAATACGTTTAAGCCATGTGGCTGCTTAAGCGCATAAACATCGCGAGGCGTGAAACCCTCTGTAATAATAACCGCAACAATAACCGTAAAAATGATAAAGCTGCCTGACCAAATGATTGCGTCACGAGAATATGCTCGAAATAACGGTACTATTAAGCCAATGTAACACTATATAAGTACAATAATATTTACTAATAAGCGGAATGCCTGACATCAAATTGAAATTGTAATCATGGAGTTTTCTGACAAAGTCATTGCAATGATGAATGGTATATATGCAAAAGTAATATTTTAATCATTTTTTTGTTTTTGCTTGGGCCAAAAAGCTGATAGATAGGTTGTCACCGGCTTTTTTTTGCAGACTGAACGTTTTCAGAATGAGAACGTTAATCAGCACGCTAGTGTTGTAAGGTGGTAGTAGTGATTACAGCTATTAAGAAGTGGTTTCAAGAACTCCAGAGACCGATAGTACGCCATAAAGTACGCAATTGTATCCATTCCTCGTGTGTCATTCGACATAGGCCAACGGGAAATGTCCGCTTGGTGGTTATATTATTCCTTGTAAATCTAAGTTTCCTTGTAAATCAAAGTGCGCAGGCTGATTTGATATTGTCCGCACCACCGCGCGAACTGGCCGATGCAGGCACTAAGCTTTACGGGCCGCTCGCAGACCACTTAAGCGAATTGTTGGGTGAGAAAGTGGTTTACCAACATCCCAATAATTGGCTGGAATACCAACGGGATTTGCGCCGAGGTGTGTACGATATTGTGTTTGACGGGCCCCATTTTGTATCCTGGCGGGTGGAGCATCTGCAGCACGACGTTTTGGTGAAACTGCCGGGATCGTTGGAATTCGTCGTGGCGATTGACGATAAGGATCAGCAGATTCAATCACTTCAAGATTTGATTGGAAAGAGAATCTGCGCTCTGGCGCCACCTAACCTGGCGACACTCACCATGATGGAACAGTTTCCGAATCCGGTAAGACAGCCTGTTATATGGGACGTAGCCGGTGGTTTCATGAATGTGTATAAAGCGTTAAAACGCGATGAATGCCGGGCGGCGGTGTTTCGTTCGGAGTTTTATGAAAAACGTTTAAGCGGAAAAAATCGCGGCGGTCTTAAAGCCATTTTTCGCAGTAAACCGTTGCCCAACCAAGCGATATCCGCCGGACCGCGTCTGGATACGGATAAGAAAAATAAGATTATCCGTTCCTTAACCGTAGGCGAAGGTAAAAATGCCGCATTGTCCATTTCAAAACGATTCGCCGGCAATCAAGGATTTATTGTGGCGCACAAAGAAGAATATATGGCACATAATAAATTACTAGAAGGCGTGATTTTTGGCTGGTAGCGTTATATAGTTCCATACTATGAAATCCGTATACAGCTCCCCACATTTATTCTGGGTGACGTATTACCAGAATATTCTTCAATCCCACGGTATCGAGTCTTTCATTAAAAATGAATATTTGTCGGGAGGCGCGGGCGAATTACCGCCTAATGAGTGCTGGCCCAGATTATTTGTGAATGATGCAGACTTTGACCGTGCTGAACAAATCGTGCAAGCCGAACTGAATACTCCGCCCGTGGATGCGCCGCCCTGGATATGTGCACAATGTGGTGAACAGAATGAAGGCCAATTTGCGTTATGCTGGAAATGCGGCACTCCCTGCGACGATAAAAAAGTGGGCTAGGCCGAATCTTAAAGTAATTAACTTCATAGATTAAACGGCATAATTCTGTGCGTCGGAATCTTTTACAGTTACAACCGTGTGGTTGTACACAAACAAATCAAAATCCTACCTACATAGTGATAAGCTGAATAAATTGTCACCATATTCGATGTGTTAACCGGACTAATACTCATTGAGATGCTACTTGGTATATTTTTAAACCAAATGCTGTCGGTATAGTTAACACTATAAATTGCTGTGCGATAACCTATCGACGCTAATTGCACGTTCTATCTTCCATCCTTCTCGCCATAACTCGGTGGCAATATAAAATTATAGGGTTAACCCTAGATTGACAGTTCTTTAACTGACGTGCTTAATTGTGACCTTTAAAGGAAGATACTTTATTTATGGATTAAGTCACACAAAGCTGTATAGGAAGTCGTTTTGCAGGAAGCCGTTTCTTAGAAGTTAGTTGCGTAAGAAAGTACAGTAATTAGTGCGTGGTAAGCAGTAGGTAGTTAAACGTACATGAGTATAACTGAAGGTTGTTGAAGGTTGAAGGTTGAAGGTTGAAGATAAAAGTAAACAGCTGGTGATCGCTTTTTTTATCATGTGCAGAGCAGTGTTTGACGGATAAACGTAATAAAAGAGGAGCAGCGGACGCATCGTATCAGGCTGGACGCACTTGCTTAAACATAATAAACATCAAGTCCAAAAAACATCCGGAAAAATTGGGCTTCCATCTTTGTAAACCACCAACTGCTTTACAAACAGACGACTAAATAACTCAACGAAAAAGGAGTTGCACACAATGAAAAATGAGTTTAAGAAGAAAAAACTAGCACATTTTATAACTGCGGTAACGGGGGGAGTGCTGCTTGCAGGCAGTGGCGCAGTATTGGCACACGGCAATCATGAGAGTGGTAAAAAAATTGGTCATGAGTATGCTCACAGGCACGATCATGATAGAGATCGTGAAAAGTCATACACGCTGCAAGGTACTTGCGCTTTTTTACCCGCAGACCGAGCCACAGAATTTCACGGTAATCCCATGACATCCCAGCTCAACCTGGGTATGGCGGGTAACCAGTGGGTGGTTTTCGACAAAGCCATGCAACAATTTAATGTATGGATTGGTACGGGAGACGGTTCCGAGCCTGCTTACAGACCAAACGATGCAAGCGGCTGGACCCTGGCTGATTTGAATCAAGACGCGACCCGATATTTTATTGAGCTGATTCCGCCCGGTCAGATTCGCAAGCAAATTAAATCCGGTTGTATGTTGTTGGGTAACGACGAAGAGCGTAACTTTTTATCCGGCAACTTTCAGGTGGATTTCGACGTGTTCGCTTCCACCAACTACAACTTGATGCAGGATCTGGCGAACAGCGGATTTATTGATGAGGCTGTACCCTATATCCAAAACAAATTGGATTTGATGGTTGCAGAAGGCAATCCGTTAAGTATCGGTGGTGATAGTTATACTACCGACGCGGACTTCGATAAACAATTCGATATTTTAATGGATTTGTTATCCGGCGATGTGATTGCCTCTAACCTGGATCATATCAACGAAGGGATTCACAATGCGGCAAACAAATACATGGGCGCTGCTCACGATTACATTCGTGCCAATGACCAGGAAGTCACAATGACTTATACCTACGCCGATGGCACCACGGAAACCACTACCAAAATGGCGTCTGCATGGTTGCAGGATGCGCTGGCTAAGGTGGCTACACCCATGGCCGGTTCTCCGGCTGCCGAGCGTCTAATCAGTCGTGACGCTGGTGAAAATCATTCATCTCATGACCTGGCGGCAATGGGATGTGAATACAGCCCTGGCGTTTACAAGTTCTGTGAATTTGCCACCCTCAACAAGGCCAACACCCACGAATCGCGTGTTCACCACGTGGAAACACCCAATGGCATTATGCTAGTAGAAGGCTATGAACCCGTGGATACCGGTTTTGTCTGGATCACCGAATTGGCCTACCAGATTAATGCCGGCAACACGGCGGTCACTGGTATGTCCGGTTCAACCATTGGTTCATTGGGCATTCCAACCCCAGCGTCAGATTCGTCGGTTAACGCGCCCAACACCTATTCGTTGGCGTTGTTAGCCACTTCCGAAAATGAAGATCGCGGACGTGATTTCATCAACTTCCTGCGCGCCACCGAGGGCCAGACGGTTTACACCGATGGCGGTTTTGGCGGTTTGACAGGAGCACAAATGGATGGCGGTAAATGTTACGCCAAACCGGTAGACGGTGTTTCGGTTGCCACCGATCGTACCGGGCCCGGTTCTTGCGACGACTGGTTGAGAAACGGCAGTTTCTAAATCCGGCTGCAAGTGCACCAATCAAAAAACCCGCTCTTAGGAGCGGGTTTTTTGTTTTTAACGGTGCTATGGCTGACATGGCTACGTACCGTAATTATCGTCGAAATAACCCATCAAATCCCTGTACATTGAAAAAACCCGACAATGACTCCATTTTATTAAGCAAGGCACCGACATGATTAATTGCGTGATTAATTGAAAGGCCGGTGGAATAATCTGCGCCTCATTGACGTATATCATTAACAAAGCAGCAGAAACTTTTAAGATGTTCAGTGTGAAACCCCCGATAGGAGGTGGGTGATGGCAACTTTCAAACAGGCCAAGTTTAATATCGGCGAATTAGTACACCACAAATTATTCGATTATCGCGGCGTGGTGGTGGATGTCGATGCTTCTTATCAAGGCAGTGATGAATGGTATGAAGAAGTGGCCCGTTCCCGTCCGCCAAAAGACGAACCCTGGTATCATGTCTTGGTGGATGATGCGGACCATAATACCTATGTGGCCGAGCAAAATCTGGAATACGATTTGCTCAAAGACAGCATCAATCATCCATTAGTGAATATGATTTTCAACAAGTTCGAAGATGGCGCTTACGTCATGGAGCGCTGGAGCAATTAATCCATCGAACAATTCTGCAACACGGGTGGGCGATTCGCCCACCCTCCGTCAATTATTTATTCCCTCAACGTAATTCCAGACTTTCCAATAAACTCCACACCCGGTCTAAGCGTTTCTGCGGATCATTAAGCTGCAGCAAGTACTGTTTTTGCTCCAGGGAAATGGGTAAGAACTCCGCCAGCCGGGAACCGACCCAACTGGCATCGTCATAGTGTTTTTCGATTTTGGCGAAAGGGTAACCCAGGTTTTCGAAGATGCGTTTTAAAATGTCCACTGCCGAGGCGTATTTTTCTGATATTGGCGTGGGGCCTTCGTTGGGGATCAGCTCAACTTCGGCAATGGTCAATTGGTTGGGCTGGATTTCCGTCGCAATGATGTGAAACCGTTGTTTACCGCTGGCCGTAATGCCTAATAAACCATCGGATTGCTGGTTGAAATAGGTTATTTCACTTAACGTACCGGTTTCATAAGTTTCTGCGGCTTCGCCAATTTCCGAACCACTGCGAATTAAACAAATCCCAAATCCTTGCTCGGTTTTTAAGCACGCGCTGACCATTTCCAGATATCGTGGCTCGAAAATGCGCAGCGGCAATGTGCCATAGGGAAACAAAACAGTATGCAGGGGAAATATGGGAATGGCGATTGTGGCGACTGTGGACACGGGTATGATCTTTTCCGGGTTGAATTAGTCTGCCGCCTGTCCCCAACGGGGGACGAGTTGATGCGGCACATGTAAATGGTCTAATACTCTGGCGACTACGAAATCCACCAACTCCTGCACTGTTTGCGGTTTGTGATAAAAACCTGGGCAGGCCGGCATAATCGTGACACCCAGGTGGGCCAGTTTGCTCATGTTGTCAAGGTGGATGGCGGATAATGGCATTTCGCGGTTTACCAAAATAAGTTTTCGTTGCTCTTTTAACATGACATCGGCAGCGCGTTCGATCAAGTCCCCGCTGGTGCCATGGGCTATAGCTGAAAGTGTAGCTGAAGAACACGGACATACCACCATGGCTTCGGCGGTATTGCTGCCACTGGCGATGGGGGCCATCCAATTTTCTTTACCATACACGGTAATCTGATCCGATGCGCACTGACACAGTTCGCACAACTGGGGTTGCGCCTCGCCGGGGCGGTGGGACACGGTAATGTCGGTTTCGGTGGCAATCACCACTTGCGCCGCGGGCGATATCAATACACAGACGTGGTAGTCCGCCTGGACCAGGCATTGGAGCAAGCGCAGGCCGTATTGAACGCCGGATGCGCCGGTAATGGCAAGAGTAATGGATTTCCGCGTCATGAAGCGTGATTGGTGGCAATAAGAGAGACTATTGTAACGCGTCCAATAATTTTTTGTGCAGCCCGCCGAAGGCGCCGTTGCTCATGATGAGAACATGATCACCGTTTTGTGCCGTTTGCGTGACAAACTGAATAATGGCTTCGATATTCGACATGACCTGGCACGGTGGTTTGCAGCGTGATCTTACATAGTCCAAATCCCATCCCAAATCATCGGGCTGATACAACACCACCTGGTTGGCTTCGGCCAGCGAATCGGCCAGCGAGTCTTTGTGAATCCCCATGCGCATGGTATTGGAGCGTGGCTCCAGGATGGCAATAATTCGGCCTGATGCGATTTTATGGCGTAAGCCATGTAAAGTGGATTCGATCGCGGTGGGATGGTGGGCGAAATCGTCATAAATGGTAATGCCGCGGGCCTCGCCGATCACTTCCATGCGTCGTTTGACATTTTGAAACTCCCCCAAGGCGGCAATGGCATGGGCAACCGGCACGCCGGCATGGCGTGCCGCGGCGATGGCCATGATGGCATTGTGTACATTATGCATGCCGATCAGCGGCCATTTCACTGTGCCTTGCCGTTCGCCTTTCAGACAAACGTCGAATTGGCTGCCGTCGTCATTGACGTTTTGTATGGACCAGGTAGCGTTGTCAGAATCGCCCATCGCCTCCAACGGGGTCCAGCAGCCCAGGGATAACACCGCTTGTAGATTTGCATCGTGTTCCGGCGCAATGATTAACCCGGTACCCGGCACGGTGCGCACCAGATGATGAAACTGTCGTTTAATGGCGTCCAGGTCGGGGAAAATATCGGCGTGATCAAATTCCAAATTGTTTAAGATCAGGGTACGCGGCCGGTAATGGACAAACTTGGAGCGTTTGTCGAAAAACGCAGTATCGTATTCATCCGCTTCCACCACGAAAAACGGCTCACTGCCGCTTCGGGCGGAAATGCCGAAATTTTGTGGAATACCGCCCACCAAAAATCCCGGATTCAGACCGGCATGCTCCAGAATCCAGGCCAGCATGCTGGAAGTCGTGGTTTTACCGTGAGTCCCGGCGACCGCCAGCACCCAGCGGTTTTTCAGCAAATACTCGGCTAAAAACGCCGGCCCGGACGTATAGGGCAGGCCCTGATTCAATACGGTTTCCACCGCCGGATTGCCGCGGGATAAGGCATTACCCACCACCACTAAATCGGGTTTGGCATCAAATTGGCCCGGATCATCCAATTGGCTCAAGGTGATACCGGCGTTTTCCAATTGAGTGCTCATGGGTGGGTACACATTGGCGTCGGAACCGCTGATTTCGTAGCCCAATTCCCGCGCCAGTAGCGCAATGCCACCCATAAACGTGCCGCAGATGCCTAAAATGTGAACGTGCATAAACCTTTCTTATCCTTCATTTTTTAAAACCTGATTAATCACAATAGCCAATTTCAGGCCAGAATTGCAACGAAATTGTTGGAATCGTGATATTTGCATGCCTGTTTCGGTGTTGTGCCACTCGCCAGCGTCTGGTGGCCAGCGTATGACCTAGGCTAAGGAAAGCACTCTTAATACATTGATATTTACATAAAAATACATCAGCGCAATCGTAATACCCACCCACAAAGGCATGCTTAGTGCGCCGCGTAAAATATGTCCCAGCACCCCCACGTTCCATATGGCGACGAGTAAGTAGTAGATAACCGAAAAAATACTGGCTTGATCTTTGGGTTGATTCGTCAGAATCATGGCCAGTGGGAGGCTGATAACAGTGAACAAAGTGCCGGTGCCGGCAATAGCAGTGATGGTTTTGATCGCCCGGTTGAAGAAACTCCGGATCCACAAACCGGTATAAATAAAACTCAGCATCATCGCGACATCAACCCCCACGATCAAAATCGCTTTGTTGAGGCTGAGATTGATCAGGCTGAGCGCCATTCCGGCAATGATGTAGGTTATAATGCAGAGCATCATCAGGAAAAATGAATAAGGTAGTTGTTCAGCGTTGGCGCGAAACAAACAAATATCGATGAATATTTTCAACAACTGCCGCACGTTAAACCCTCTTGTAATTATCAAATTTTATTGTAATGAATGGCTGTAATACTCCTGTGAGGAATATGCCGTTCCGACGGACGTTTACTCCGCCACTAATGATCCTGAACAGCAACCGCTTATCGCGATCCAGCGCGATTGTACTAAACGAACTAACTTAAACCCACAAAGAAAACCCACTAAAGTTAACCCACCATGCGAGAAGTATTTGTCGACAATTCGGACCAACTACAACAACTGTGTGAAGAGCTGCAATCGGAACCTGTGATGGCGATGGACACGGAATTTTTGCGGGAAAAAACCTATTACGCCCAATTGTGTTTAGTGCAAATCGCCACACCTCATCTCATCGCCTGTATCGATCCTATTCAAATCACTGATATTAGCCCATTTCTAAAAATTTTGTACGACCCAGACAAACTCAAAGTGATGCATTCGGCTCGCCAGGATTTAGAGCTATTCCACGATATTACTCAACAAGTGCCAACGCCGTTGTTTGATACTCAAATCGCCGCGACGTTGTTGGGTTTTGGAGACCAGTTGGGATACGCTAACCTCATTGAAAAATTATTGGGCATTAAGCTCGCCAAGACCCATACCCGCACCGATTGGAGTCATCGACCGTTGGGACGAGGACAAATCGAATATGCCATGGATGACGTGCGTTATTTGTTGCAAGTGCACCACATACAAACTGAGGCTTTGGCGCAGTTGGGCCGTTCGGATTGGCTGCAAAAAGACTTTGCGGCGTTGACGGATCCTAAGTTGTACCAGCAGCCCATGGAAGATCTATGGCAGAAAGTGCGGGGCGCCAATACCTTAAAAGGGGTGCAACTGGCGGTATTGCAACACCTGACGCGCTGGCGTGAACATCAAGCCATTGAAAAAAACCGTCCCCGTCGCTGGATCCTACGCGACGATGTGTTAGTGGAGATCGCCCGCCAATTGCCGCAATCCTCCGCGGCATTAATGAAGATTCCGGGCAGTGACGGTTATTTGCAAAAAAACGCTGATGCGGTACTCGCAGAAGTGGAGCAAGGTAAGGCCGTGCCGTCCTCCGAGTGGCCCAGTCTGGCGAAATTTACTCGCTTGACGTCGGAGCAGGAAGCCAAAGTGGATTTGCTCATGGCCGTGGTGAGAACGCGTGCGGCGCAAGCCCACGTCACACCGTCGGTTCTGGCCAGTCGCAAGGAACTGGAATGTTTGGTGCAGGGTAAACACAAACAGCGTTGTGCCGTCATGTGGGGTTGGCGGGCCGAATTAGTGGGTAACGAACTGCAGGCCATATTGGACGGCGAACGGCACGTGTATTTGGACAGTGGTGAAATCAAGGTGCAAACGGACGGATGAAAAAGTTAACCAGCTTCAGCGTAATACTATTGTGTATCAGTGTAATCGGCTGTTCCAAGGGGTCTGATGAACCAAAACAAGACCACGTGTTTAAAGGCTATGAAGACGCGTTGGAAAAAGCCAAACAAGTGCAACCTCAACTGGATGAGGCTGAACAAGAACGCCGGAAAAAAATGGAAGAAATGCTGCGCTGACCAGCTTAGCGCAAGCTATTACAGCGTCTGGTTTTCTGGGAGGGCGGGACATAACCACTCCCAGACTTGATGCGTTTTGCCTTTTTTATGGTGAATGTAATCGTCAGGCGATGCCTCCTTCTACAATACTATCTCTACAATACCCCTTCAATTTCCCGTAATGAAAATGGTTCGCTTGTGTTGAATAGCCGCCCCTAGGGTGTGTTTCACACACCGGGTTCGACCTACCCAAATCGAATTCAACGCCGTTGACGGTTCGTTGATGACATTTTAAAAAGACTGCGTGTAAATCATCGATAGAAAATAACTATGGAATCAGTAGAAACAAACGATTTCAACAATGATTTATTAACCCCGATAATACTCCCGAAGCCAGATGATCATCATCTGAAAAATGTTTAACACGCAGTCAAACCAATCAGGAGTGCAAGCAATGTTAAAAAATCGTGAAGGTCAGAAAGTGCCAAACGTTGTATTTAAAACTCGTCAAAATGACGAATTTGTGGATATTTCCACCGATGAGCTTTTCAAAGGCAAAACTGTGGTCGTGTTTTCTTTGCCGGGGGCATTCACGCCGACGTGTTCATCGACGCACTTGCCACGATTCAACGAATTGGCGCAAGTGTTTAAGGGCAATGGTGTTGACGATATCATTTGTCTGTCAGTGAACGATGCTTTCGTGATGAATGCCTGGAAACAAGACCAGGAAGCGGAAAATATCACCTTGATCCCGGACGGTAACGGAGAATTCACTGATGGCATGGGAATGTTGGTGGACAAGTCTGATCTCGGCTTCGGCAAACGTTCGTGGCGTTACTCTATGTTAGTCAAAGACGGCGTGGTGGAGAAAATGTTCATCGAGCCGGAAGTACCGGGCGATCCGTTCGAAGTTTCCGACGCCGACACCATGTTGAACTACATTAATCCCAACGCCGTGAAGCCAGAAGCGGTCAGTATCATCACCAAGCCAGGTTGTCCCTATTGCGCCAAGGCTAAAGCGATGCTGCAAGAACACGGCATGACGTATGACGAAATCAGCCTGGGTCATGATGCCACCTTGCGGTCTGTCAGGGCTATTAGCGGTCGCGATACGGTGCCGCAAGTGTATATCGGTGGTCGGCACATTGGCGATTCTGAAGAATTGGCCCAGTATTTGGCCAAGCAGGAAAAAAATGCAGCATGATGTGACATGCGGTATTGTTAAAATGTGAGGAAAACGCGGGTCTAAGCACCCGCGTTTTTTTATCAAGCATCCCTTCTAAATTACTTTCTGTTACAAAGCCCGCATTACAAACTTCCATCGCGTTGTCTTTTATTATTTCCAGGTTGTTAATACCTGGATTAAAGGTGTGCCTATCTTTGCCGCTATAAAAGTAACTCACGGCTTAATATTTCAAATTGGTGTGCTATGAAAAATCGTAACTTGTTCAGTTTTCTGGTATTTTTAATCATTGTATTTAATTGTATTGAGGCGTTGGCCGAACTCAAAATGGGTGTGTTTCCACGGCGCTCTCCCGAGGAAACTCAACAGGCGTTTCAACCCTTGGCAGAGCACTTGTCGAAAGTGTTGGGCGAAGAAGTCAAGTTGGTCGTGCCCAGGAGTTTCAAAGAATTCTGGAAAGGCGTCAAACAAAATCAATTCGATTTGGTGCACTACAATCAGTATCACTATATAAGAAGTCATAAAGAGTTTGGCTATCGGGTGATTGCCGCCAATGAAGAATTTGGTAATAAACAGATCGCCGGCGCGTTGTCAGTGCGTAAAGACAGCGGTATTAACACCGTAGCCGATCTTAGAGGCAAAGTCATTCTGTTCGGCGGCGGTAAAAAAGCCATGGGCAGTTATATTGCTCCGACGGCATTATTGAAAAAAGCGGGATTGGAGGCGGGCAAAGACTATATGGTCAACTATGCCATCAATCCTCCCAGTGCTATAGTTGGTGCCTATACAAAAGGGGCGAGTGCCGCCGGCTCAGGGGACGTGGTATTGCGCCTTAGCGCAACCACTAAAAAGATCAACGCCGATGATATGAAGATCATCGCTCAAAGCGAACCCTTCATCCAACTGCCATGGGCGGTTAATAGCAAAATGCCCGCACAGTTGGCTGACAAAATTCAAAAGGAAATGACGTCTTTAAAAACAACCGAACAAGGCCGGGCAATATTGCAGTCGGCTGAGGTAACTGATTTCTATGCCGTCAGTGATAAGGAATTCGATCAAGTGAGACAAATCACCAAATTTGCACTCGGTGAAGAGTATTAGTCCTTAGAATTCAGAAGCCCGTATTAAAAAAAGCGCTGAAGTGATGGCTTCAGCGCTTTTTTTATTGACCTTATTACCCGCATGGACCACTAGGTTAGGGGATTGGCTCTGATGGACACAAGTTCCAACTTAATCGGTGAATTCACCGTCCCCGTAAGCACCTGCCATCGATCCATCTTCTTTGCTATAGGAACCAAGCTGCGTTTTTTCGTGAGTGATTCTGGTAACTTTCATCGTCAGGGTGGAACCAATTTCGAAATCGTCCGCACCGACGGTCGAATTTCTCATCGTACCATGCTCTACCAGCGATACTTTGATCGTATCGGCAAATGCTTCTGGCAGGGTAGCCATTGCGCTCAAGGAGATGGCTAGTGTCAGCATACTCAAATGGCGGGAAAATGAATTGATTCTAGTGAAGTGGATCCGTAAACGCATGAATGTGCCTCTTTATCAGTGTTTGTAACAATAAAAGCAAATGTGACGGCAATTCGCCGATTCCAAAGATTACTGTTTTTAGGAGCAGTGCATCGCAAGCCACAAATCGCAGCCACTTTCTATATCGAATAATTTAGTAAATTCATAAATACTAATATTCGATGAGCATATCAGTAAATTTTAGGGAAACTCAACACTGTCAGAGTCAAGGCCTTAATATGCAATATGGGATTAAATTCTCTGGGGAAACAGCCGTGGACTTGCTGCCATGGTGATGACTGCATTAGTGTTTCAAGTGCCGGTGGGGATGGGGTGGCGTCCTTTTGCGCTACAATTCACGTTCACGATTGCGATTACGGCCGATTCGTTTCCTGCGGCGTTTCAATGCTGACATAGTCTCCCAGGGCTTGACGCATCTCATCTATAGTGGGCATCTGCATATCCGACGGGTCCGCGAGAGCGCCCCGGCAGGCGAGTTCCCGCAACAACGCATTCTCCTCACCTTGTAAGCGCATTCTGATGATTTCAAATTCCATGGAGGAACCGCCATCGTCAGTCATTCCGACTGTTACGACTGTAGAGCTCAGAACCAGAGAATTTAACGATGCCAACTGCACCGGTTGGTTGAGGTGTTGATTTTGAATGATGGATTCGTTTTGCCGGCGAGTGCGGGTAACCGTATAGGTTCCCGGTTCAATATAGCGCACGGTGTCGGCCAGCTTGTTGATCTCCAGTTCGCAATTGGTATCGTATTCAAAGATACTTCTCTGGGGGATGAGTTTACCGTATTGAAAAAACACCCGGGTGCTGCCGGGGGGAACTTCAAGGCGCTGGTGTACAATGACTTTGCTTCCTGGCAAAGGCATGAAATAAGGCGATTTGGGATCGGTCACCTGCCACTGACTGCACGAACTGGATATCAACAGGGCAATGAGTATCGCGCTTCCTATCGTGAACAACTTAATCATCGAATTCATGGTTGTATTCCCAATTTGTAAACATAACGTACTACTGTTGCTAATGCACCCGGCGTTTTTCCGAACCGCCGCTTGCAACAATCCCATCGCTGCCCGTGCAATGGCCGGCACAGCAGAGCGAGTTATGGGTCGGAATTAAATCCAATCATATAATGAACCACTCTATAAAAACACAGCGCAGTAAGGCGGATTTTGCCGTAAACTAAAAATTCTCTGGGCAAACAATAACCATGTTAGCTTCAAGTTTCCGGAATAACCATTGTTTAATGATGACATTTATAAAAACTATTCTATAGTTATAAATAAGACTTGGATGACCGTATTCGTCGTCTGGATACAACACTGCCAGCCTATCCTACGTATTTAGTAAAAAGTCTTACAGATAATCACCAAAAATTCTCTCACCAACAAACTTGACATTTGTTGGCGAGAGACATTAACTTAGACTTAGTCTTAGACATATTCTAAGATTGGGCGAGGTTCATGAAGGTCAGCTTATCTTTCACGACGAAGGGGGGTGTAAGCGTATGGAAAAAATATCCAGAAGGCAGGTCCTGAGTTATGCCACTAAGGCGGGGGTTGCAACCATGTGTGCTGGTATCTTTGCTCCCAGTTGCCGCCAGTTTTTTAATAAGCGATTAAGCAATCACTACTAAATATAAGTGCGAGGGTGGGGAAATGACGCTTACCGAACTCCGTTATATTGTTGCGGTTGCCAAAAAAAAACAGTTTTGTAAGGCTGCAAAGGCCTGTTTTGTCAGTCAGCCAACATTAAGCATGGGCATTAAAAAGCTGGAAGAAGAACTTGGCGTGGTTCTGTTTGAACGAAATCACCAGGAGCTGGTTATTACACAGATTGGCCAAAAGATTGTTGATCAGGCAGAGAAGGTGCTTAATGATGTCGGATTGATAAAAGAGCTGGCTCAACTTGATCATGACCAGTTAACTGAACCGCTTAGACTGGGTGCAATACATACCGTTGGTCCTTATTTGTTCCCTGACCTATTGCCTGTCGTGAAAGAGAATGCGCCCCAATTGCCACTGTTGGTGGTAGAAAATTACACCAAAGAGTTATCCAGAAAACTTAAGCTGGGTGAAATTGATGCTGCGATTGTATCACTACCATACGAAGAACCAGGCATTGAACTCGAAGTTTTATACGAAGAACCGTTTGTTATTTTGGTGCCTTCATCACATCCGTTGGCTATTAGCGACCGTATTTCGCTTAAACAGCTGGCAAATGAAACAATATTTCTGTTAGGACCAGAACATTGTTTTCACGAGCAGGTATTAGAACTTTGCCCGGACTGTTTAATTGAGAAACCTCATTCCGAAAAATTTAAAAATACGTATGAAAGCAGTTCTCTCGAGACCATACGCTTTATGGTGGCAGGCGGTATGGGTGTTACGATTGTTCCTCGTATGTCAGCTTGTGCAGACCGTTATGCGCAAAGGCTTATTTCCATAAAACATTTTGCTGGTGTTGAACCGAGCAGAAAGATCGCATTGGCATGGCGCAAGAATTTTTCACGCATGGAAGCCATCGCTATGATGGTGCAGTGCATACGTGAGTGCTCACTGGGCGGAGCAAAGATTTACGAGAGCAAGAAACACAACGCTTTTCCCAGTACGATTTCTACCTCCTTGCTCGAGTATCGTTCGAACAAACACCGAACTATCCTTTAGCCACCTGGTATTGGGCGGTTCAATATACCTAAACGAAAGGCAGCTATCCGCTGATTTTGTTGAAAAACACTCTTTTCCTATTATTAACACGCGATAATAGTTATTGCGTCAAGCTACAAAGAACTGTTGCCTATGATGGGTTCATTGCACTATCTTCCTGATGTGCCCAAAGCCAACAATGAAGAGGTTCCTGCTGCGTTATCCGGCCTTTTTATGATCTTTTTTATGAAGTAAGAAGGATGGTGCTGATTAAAGTTTAAAATAAGGTTTAAAATTCTGAATCAATGTTTTTTATTCGACATGTCTTTCATTTGCCACCATTTCCCATCGGGACCATCAAGCATCAGGCGAATATAAGCCGCATTACTCTTCTTGCTTGGCATTACGCTACCTCCTCCAAAATCTATAGCGTAGGCTTTTTCTGTGTCACCCTTTCTTTCCATGCCGGTCCAGAAGGCTTTTGATGGTGTTGCGGGGAACACAGTCAAGTTGACTCTTGGTTCAAAGCATTTTCGTTCCGTTATAGAAGCCAGTTCCGGCACATAGGGCAGCCTCCATTTGGTGGGTTCACCGAATGTATCACTGTTCAGTTCTGCGACGGCATCCCTTGCTTGCTGCCAGCTATAGGATTGTGCATTACCGGTACAGGTTTTGCCATCCCACTTTTGACCCATGGCGCAACGCATCCAGGTAATCTTCGTTTCTTTATCCGTCACCGTGCCATTATCGTTAAAGACAAAACGAGAGGTTGGCGTTGATTCTTCCAGATTGCTTCTGCAAGTTTGGTCAGCCTGAACGGTGACGGTAAACAGGCTAGCCAGCAAGAGGACGCCCAAAGAAGGGAAATGCATAGTTAACTCCGCTATTTTTTATAGATAAATAGTTTTAAATTCACGTATTTATTTTGGCATAAAAAAACACCCTCCCGCAAAATGATCCTTGCGGGTGGGTGTACTTACTTTTCTAAACCAATGTTGGTTCAATAAAGGATTAACGATTACCTTCGTCGTTAGTGGGATAACCTGGACCACTGATCACAAACGGAGCCGTTTGGGCATTCAGCCCAGGATCGAGTTTGGCGCCGCGATTCATGTAGGTCGCATAGGCTTCCATGGCAATCATTTCCTTGCTGTCCAGGGCATAACCTTTCCCATTCTGGACTACCTGGATGCACCAGTTGATCATTTCCCGCAGCGTGCCCACCTTACCCAGGTTGGTCTGGTACTTGGGCCAGGATTGCGGCTGGGTAGCTGACCCGTCAGGGTGACAGTTGGCACAGCCAAGGCCGTTGGTGCTGAGTTCCTTGTGTTTGCCACCTTCACCCTCACCGGTATGCCACAGCATATCACCATAGGCGACGGCATCCATAAGCCGATCAAAATCAGCGGCATCATCCAGAGGTTCTTTTGACTGAACGGTCCCACTGACCAAAAAAACCACACTACCCAGCAGTATCGCCGCGGAACTTACTTTTACAAATTGTTTCTTTCTCATGTTCTGCATCTCCTGTCTCATTGTTTGTTAGAGCTTCACGCCGCGTTTAACGGCATCGGGAATGCTGGACGGCTCAAAGGGATCGTAGAACATAGTGCCAACCCCATTATCTGCAACACTAAGATGGTGAGCACCCATACCGTCTTCAAAATTACCGGGGTCCAGGCGGTTGTGACGAATATGCGGGTATGGCAATTCAACAGGAGGATACGGCCATGGCCAGGAAGTGGAAGAGGTTCCTACCGAACTGATATTGCCAATCTTGTTGAAAACCACCTGGTGGACATGTCCGTGGACTGACATGACGTTATCGAATTTTCTCAGGATGTTTCTGATTTCAGGTGCATCCTTGGTAGCAAAGTTCCATCTTGGATAATAATCCCAGAGCGGTGAGTGAGTAAAGATAACGACTGGTGTATCAGGGCTGACTTTCTTCACATCTTTCTTAAGCCACTCAAGTCCATCTTCTTCAACGCCCCAGGGTCCACAGGAATTACACTCCAATTCCAGCACTCGGCCCATACGTTCTTCAGGGGTGAGGCCTGGGCCCGTCCAGAAGTCGTCAATCTTGATGGAATTCATGCCGATAACATGGGCGCCATTGTGATTGATGGACCAGTTCTCTTCACCAAAAAAGCCTCGCCACGCTTTACCCATATCCAGGTACCAGTCATGTTCACCCGGAATGACCTTGTAAGGCATCTTGAGCTTGTCCAGCATATTCTTGCCTTTTTTTATCTCAGCTTCCAAACCGGTTTGGCCGATATCGCCGCCATAAATCACCATATCCGGCCGGGGTTTCATGTTGTTAATCATGTCCACGGCTTTCATGAACATCGCATCGAAGCGGTGATCCTTGATATTATAAAGATGGCCGTCGGTCATTACCGCAAAGGTAAATGGTTTGATCTTTTTTGTTGCAGCCTCGGCTACACCACCCAAACCAATCATACTTCCTACGCTAGGTGAAAATACTCCCGCTATCATGGTCGCGGCCGCTCCCTTCGCAGACAAGCCAAGGAAATCTCTTCTGGTAATCTTTTCCTTTTCGGAAAAAATCTTCTTATCTTTTTCTCTCATCTACTTTTCTCCTGTCAGCTGGCTGTTTTTCTTCCACATTAATGAGAAGTACACATTGCCCTACACTATATTCAACAGTTTTTCATGTTTCAGTATAGTTAGATTCAGCATTGGAGTATTAAACGTGATGAAGAATAGATAAAATAGATTTTCTCGAAGCGAGATATAGTTTTAATCTATGGAAAGGCAAGTGTTGCTGCAGCAGCCACTGCGAAAATCAAACCATTTAATTTCGCTGTATTAACCGATGCACATCTTTACCATATTAGAAATCATAAATTCGATAATATCTTAGAAAAAGCGGTCGCAGATGTGAATAAAATTTCACCACGTCCGGACTTTATTTTGTATGCCGGTGATCTTGGACAATCGGGTAAAGAAAGAAGAGCTTGTCTAGGTCAAAAGTGTTATAGCGGTAACTGACCAATGCCAGGCGTTTTACCCGATGTGGTAATTCCCAAGTCTGGACTGCGCGCTCAATTACGGTATTAATGGCGTCCAAATCCGCTGGGGCTGCAGAACGTAGAGTGATGCAGCGGTTTTGCACACTTTCACTCATGCGGATTGCGCTTCTGGTCGCTGTTGGGTGGTTAGATACCGCCAGGCCAACGGCTGGGCATCACGGTTAAAAGTGTAAACAATGGGCGTGGCGGTGGGAATTTCAAACGCTTCTACGTCGTCAATGCTCATGCCGGCCAAATCCATAAGCAATGCTCGCAAGGTATTGCCGTGAGCGCTAACGAGTAAGCGCTGGCCTGACTGAATCCGGGGCGCTATCTGTTCTCGCCAGAATGCCATAACGCGGGTTCGGGTTTCGGCGAGATTTTCCACATCGGGTAACGATGCTGGGTCAACATCCTGGTATAAGGGATTGTGTATGGCGTGACTTAAATCCGTTCGCGGCAAGGGTTGTCCCTTGTCTACATAACCGCGCCGCCAGCGCCACACTTGCGCTTCGCCAGCCTCTGCGGCCGCTTGTGCCTTGTTTAATCCCTGCAATAGACCGTAGTGTCTTTCATTCAAACGCCAATCCTCAAACTGGGGAATAGCGCTTTGGTGTAGTGTTTTCAATAATACCGCCAGGGTCTGACGCGCCCGCTGCAGCCGGGAGCTATACGCTGCATCAAATCTTAATCCCGCGGCGCGCAGCAATTCTGCGGCTTGTTCAGCTTCCGCCACACCAGCTTCAGTCAGCGGTGGATCGGCCCAGCCGGTGAAACGGTTTTCCTTGTTCCATTGACTTTGGGCATGGCGAATTAAGACCACCGGGATGGTTTGTTGATAATGTGGAGTTTTCATAATTTTCTTTGGTTTAAATAATAATTTGATTATTTGTTTCATGATGAAATAATAAGGGTGAATTTTTGATAAATAAAATCGTTTGTTTATAATAAAATGATCGTTATAACCTATTATTATTTGTCATTTTAAATCATGAATCTAAGAGACCTTAAATACGTGATTGCCGTGGCGGAAACTCGCCATTTCGGCCGCGCGGCGGAACGCTGTTTTGTCAGCCAGCCCACCTTGAGTGGCCAGATTAAGAAACTGGAAGAAGAGCTTGGCGTGACGCTATTTGAGCGTACCAACCGATCGGTGGAAGTGACCCCGGTGGGCGAGGCTATTCTGGTCCATGCCCGCCAGATGATGGAGCAGGCAGACGCCATCGAACAATTGGCGCAGGCGCACCAGGACCCCTTGGCCGGGCCGTTACGCGTGGGTGCGATCCCCACTTTGAGCCCGTATTTAATGCCGCTGATCCTGGTACCCTTGAAAAAGCAGTACCCCCAAGTGCGGCTGGTGTTATCCGAAGAGATTACCGATACCTTACTGGCTCGTCTTCACAACCACGAAATCGACGCCGTGTTATTGGCCACATCGGTCGAAGAGCCCGATCTGGAGGTGATACCGTTATTCGACGAGCCATTCTGGCTGGCGCACCCCCGCCAACACGCGCTGTATAACAAAGATGAAATTACCCGCAAGGATCTGGACAATATTGATTTGTTGTTGCTGTCGGAAGGTCATTGCCTGGCCAAACAAGCTATGGAGGTATGCCGCATGAAAGAGCGCAGCGCACAAGGGGAGATGGCGGATTTGCGAGCTTCCAGCCTGGAGACTTTATTACAACTGGTGGGGGCTGGATTTGGTAGCACCTTAGTTCCGGCGCTGGCCGTGCGCGGCTCCTGGACCACGGATACCGGCATTATCGCCCGGCCACTGGCGGTTAAGGATGCATATCGCACCATCTCGTTGGTATTTAGATCCTCATATCCGCGGCGTGCGGCCGTGGAGGCGTTGGCGCAGATCATCCGGGACAATCTTCCCAATACGGTACATTTGTTGGATGCTGCGCGGCGGCGTAAAAAGAAAGCCCGAGCCTCATTATAAACACTAGTATGAACACGGCGAACAAATCCATTACGGAAAACGTCTATGATCTGGTCACCGGCGATGAAGACGCACGGGTGTGTAAAGATATACCCTCGGACGCGTGTAATGATCAGCCGCGGAATTTTTTTGCCTATTTGGCAGCAAATTTTCTGGGTAAGATCGCCGACGAATTGGCCAGTGCAAAATTGGTATTACCCTGGCTGCTGGCCATAGTCGGCGCGCCGGCAGCGTTTACCGGATTTTTAGTCCCCATACGGGAAGCCGGCGTGCTAGTGCCGCAACTCATCGTGGCCGCTACCATCCGTCGTCTGGCTATCCGCAAGGGGGTGTGGTTGTTGGGCGCGGCGTTGTCGGGCGTTGTGTTGGCCGCCATGGCAGTGGCTGTGGCATTGTTTAGTGGCGCAAAGGCAGGCTGGGCGATTGTGTTGTTGTTGGTCGTGTTCAGCCTGGCCCGTGGACTGTGCTCTGTCTCCGCCAAAGATGTGCTGGGTAAAACCGTATCCAAGGGCCGTCGTGGCATTTTAATGGGCTACAGTGCCGCGTTGGCGGGTATTGCCACCCTGGCATTGGGTTTGTATATACAGTGGTTCGTCGACGACACTGCCGAGATCGGCTTAATGGTGACATTGCTGGTGGTCGGCGCCCTGCTATGGGGGATCGCGATGATATTTTTCGCGGCAATCCGTGAACAGCCCGGCGCTACCGAAGGCGGTGGCAACGCCTTAACTGCGGCGCTGCAAAGTCTTGGCCGGCTTAAGACCGACCCGGCCTTGCGCCAATTTGTGATTGCCCGGGCACTGTTGCTCAGTGTTGCGTTGGCCCCGCCTTTTTATGCGTTGTTGGCGCAGCAACAAACGCAGGGCGCGCTTGCCGGGCTTGGCCTGATGATCATCGCCAGCGGACTGGCCAGCAGCCTCAGTGCGCCGTTCTGGGGAAAGCTGGGAGACAAATCCAGCCGCCTGGTAATGGTCAGCGCGGCGTTTGCCGCCGGAGTATTGAGTATTATGTTGTTCGTTTTTGTCGAATTTCATGGTCAATGGTTAGCGTATCCGTTGATGCATGCCTTGCTGTTTTTAGCGTTAACAGTGTTTCACAGCGGCGTACGGCTCGGGCGTAAAGTGTACCTGGTGGATCTTGCCACGGCGGAGACTCGGGCCACTTATGTCGCCATCAGCAATACTGTTATCGGCGTTGCCATGTTGTTGGGGGGCGCCATAGGCGTGTTAGCGGATGTATTGGCGGTGCATTATGTTATTTTATGTTTGGGCGTATCGGCAGTTATTGCTGCGTTATATACATTGCGGTTACCGGAGGTCAGCCACTGACTATCGATTATGGTTTTATACAAACCTTCCGTATTGTTTTTCCGAGATTTAGAATTTGAAAATACGCTTCACATTGCTAATTTAACAGTATATGGTTGGCATTACATCAATCACGTGGCAGAGACGTTTATGAAAACGCGATCGTTATTTGTGATTTTGCTGAGTTTGTCTTGTCTGCATGTTGGTGCGGCAACGGCAGTATAAAGAAAAAGTGCGGTATCCGCCGACCGTTTCGATGTCGGCGACAATGGCACGGTGACTGAGTTTCAAACCGGGCTGATGTGGATGCGTTGCGCCATTGGCCAGACATGGGACGGTGCAACCCGCAAAGGGCATACCAACGCATTGAACTGGCAGCAGGCTATCGATTACGTGGCCGATCTAAATAAAAACGGCGGCTATGCCTAACACAGTGATTGGCGCTTTCCCAAGCTTAACGAACTGGCCACCATCAGCGAGCTGCGCTGTGGTCCGCCGCGCATCAATCGTGTCGTGTTTCCCAATACCGGGGCGGACGTATTCTGGAGTAAAACCGTCACGCCCGGTAATAAGCAGTTTGTTTATACGTTCAGTTCCGGCGAAACGGGCGTGGACTCCAGTATTAAGACAGCCGCTCATTACATCCGCTTGGTCAGAGGGCGGGATTAGCGTCATTCGTCTTTTGCAGGACTATGCGGCGGAACCAGCCATTGGCGGCGACCGGCACATCATCGACCACATTCAATTGCGCGCTGTGTGCTAATACATCCTCAAAAATCACATTGGTTTGAGTCGCCAGCCGTTTGATGACGGGATTGATCAGGCGACGGAGTGGGGCGGCTTCGCCTGGCCTTAAAAACTTGTCCAGTATTAGCACATAGCCGCCGGCTTTCAATACTCGTTGCGATTCCTGCAATGCCAAGACTGGATTGGGAACCACCGCCAGAATGAGATGCATCACCACGGCATCAAAACTGTTGTCCTCGAAAGGCAGTTGCATCGCATCACCGGTTTGTAAGGCGATGTTCAGATGTTCACTTCGGGCGCGGGCTTTTTTTAACATGGCGGGGGTTACGTCTATACCGATATAGTCATGCTCTGGCGGTAAAAAAGGTAAATCCAGACCGGTGCCCACGCCGCTCAGCAGGACTTTGCCCTTGGTCGGCGCCGGGTGTTGTAAGCGCTGCAATTCCTTTAAGCTGGTTGTTCTAAGTGAGTCAAATACGCCGCTGACAAACAGGTCGTAAATTGGCGCAAATACGGTATAGCTGTGTTTCAATCCCATGGTTTTACAATATCAGGTTTGCGGTACTGGCTTCGTGCCAGTTGATGTGTGTCAAGTATACAAAATAGGCGAGCGTGTATAACAATGAATCATTATGCTCACGTATCGGTGAGTTCATGGGTTATTTGAGCACTGAATGGACAACACTGCAACGATATCCCATGGCGAATGTCTAATATTTTTATGGTTATATGCTGTATTAAGTGAAAATTGATTCCTCTGCTCATGGTTTTTTTAAAGCAAAGTTTATATGCAAAGAATAGTTTTTATGAAAAGAATAGTTTTTATGAAAAGAATAGTTTTTATGAAAAGAATGTATTGCACATGAAAATCCTGTTTGCCTTATTATTAATCGTTTTTATCGCCGGGTGCGCCACCCAACCCCCGGCGCCATTGCGAATTGATTTAAGAACTCCCCCGGGCTTATCCCAAGTCCTGCAGGCGCCCGAAAAATATCAAGGCGCCATCGTACGTTGGGGCGGCGTAATACAAAACGTCAGCAACCTTAAATCACAAACCCGGTTGGAAGTGGTCGGGAAAGCGCTCGATAGTAGCGCGCGTCCTATCATCGATGGACAAAGCACGGGGCGTTTTTTAGTCTTAGTGGAAGGATTCCTGGAGCCGACGGAATTCGCCGTAAACCGTGAAATAACCGTGGTCGGTGAATTATCGGCCTCTGAGAAAAAACCAATCGGTGAATACCAGTATACATATCCGGTCGTCAAAGCGCAGACCTATTATCTCTGGGATGAACGGGTGGAACCCAAATATTATTACGATCCATGGTTTTACGATCCTTGGTATTGGGGGTATCCACGCTATCCATGGTGGTATTATTATTGAGTTCGCGTACACGTCAGTTGATGCAATACTTGAGCAACTTTGAACTTTTAATCAAAGCGGCGGCCATTTCATTAATCCCTGTTTTGACAGTGGTCGCGTGCGCGAGCACACCGAATTTCAACCTGGAGGGCACGGACCAGAAAGTAAAGCCTCGTGATGTCGTGGCGAGCCCGGAAGCTTACCGGAGTAAAAAAGTTCTGTGGGGCGGCCTAATTATTAACAGTTCGAACGTTAAAAGCGG
>JAJDNG010000250.1 GCA_022340845.1 Gammaproteobacteria bacterium
TTCTTCACAAGGTGACTCGTTGCAGAACGACTCATTGGAAAATAAAGTTATTGAGGCGGTTAAAACCGTCTATGATCCGGAGATCCCGGTTAATATCTACGATCTGGGATTGATTTACGATATCGATATTGACGACGCCAACAATGTTCATATCAACATGACATTAACGGCGCCCGCCTGTCCGGTGGCCGACATATTGCCGGGCCAAGTGGCTGCGGTGGTACAGCAACTGGATGAAGTTAACGAGGCCAAAGTGGATTTGGTATTCGATCCGCCCTGGACTATGGAGCGTATGTCGGAAGACGCAAAGTTGCTACTGAATATGTTTTAGAGATATTTGCAGATTGGAGTTTGATATGCCCGTAACACTTACAGAAAATGCCGCAAAACATATACAGTCCATGCTCGAGAAGCGGGGGCACGGTTTTGGCTTGCGACTGGGAACCAAAGCCAGCGGTTGCAGCGGATTCTCCTACGTGGTCGACTACGCCGACGACGTCAACGATGACCAGGACGTGGTGTTCGACAGTCATGGCATCAAAGTGGTTGTGGACAAACAAAGCCTGAATAATCTGGAGGGCATGACCATCGATTACGTCAAAAACAATATTCTCAATGAAGGATTTGAATTCATCAATCCGAATGTGAAGGATATGTGTGGCTGCGGTGAGTCCTTTAGTGTTAAGTGAGTATTAGTGTAAAATAACTGCGTGGACAACCAGTAGTGTGTTTTCATGAAAGAATTAGATGAAATAGTAGAAATTTTTGACTTTTTGGGCGATTGGGACCAGCGCTACCAGTATCTCGTTGAGTTAGGCGAACAGCTGGAACCCATCAATGAGCAAGAGCGTACCGAAGACAATCGTGTCAAAGGCTGTATGAGCCAGGTGTGGGTTGCGGCCCATTGTGATCCGGACAACGGCCATCGGATTTATTTCAGCGGTGACTGCGACACAGCAATTATCAAAGGCGTATTGGCGCTGCTCATAAAGCTCAGCTCCGGAAAAACCGCCGAAGACATCCAAACCCTGGAATTGGACGAAGTGTTCGACAAACTGAACTTGGGGGAACACTTGTCCCCCAATCGCCACGTCGGCGTGTACGCCATCGTGGAACTCATGAAGGCCAAAGCATTAGCGGCGGCCAAAAAAGCCGCCTGACCTCTTAAGTCAGTATTTCTTTCCTGTTAGCTGTTCCCGCATTTCACTCTCCGGCTCAGGTTTAATGAGCCCTTTTTTTATCCGTCTTTTCCGTAATCCAGCGAAATGCAGTAATATGCAGGGAAACGATTTCAACAAGAATTAACAGACAAAATAACGCCTATGCACATCCTGCAAAGCTTGCTGGGTATTGCCGTTTTCATATTCTTCGCTTGGTTGATGAGCGAACGACGGCAGCTTTTCCCCTGGCGTCTGGTGGCTGCAGGGCTGGTGACGCAATGTCTACTGGCGGCGTTGCTGTTACACCTCTCTTTCTTTAGGACCGTTTTTGTGTCACTCAACAATATGTTGTTGTCACTACAACAGGCCACCCAGGCGGGTACCGCGTTTGTGTTTGGCTATTTAGGAGGCGGTTCGCTACCGTTTGAATCGACTTCGCCGGGGGCTGGATTCATCCTGGCGTTTCAGGCGCTGCCGCTGGTTCTGGTGGTCAGCGCGTTATCCTCGTTATTATTTTATTGGCGTATTTTGCCGCTTATCGTTAACGGTTTTTCCAAGCTGCTGCAAAAAGCACTCTCAATCGGCGGCGCCTTAGGAGTAGGAGCGTCCGCCAATGTGTTCGTGGGCATGATCGAAGCACCATTGTTCGTTCGGCCGTATTTGCCTCATTTGAGCCGGGCGGAACTATTTGCCTTGATGACGACAGGCATGGCAACCATTGCCGGTACTGTATTGGTGTTGTACGCCGGCGTGCTGGCTAAGGTGTTGCCCGATGCCATGGGCCATTTATTAACCGCATCCATCATTAGTGTGCCTGCCGCAATACTGTTGGCCTATGCCATGGTGCCGCATGAAGGCGAGGCCACAGAAGGCGACATCGTACCTGCCCAGCAAGCCAACAGCAGCATGGAAGCCATCACCCAGGGTACCCTGCAGGGAGTGCAGTTGTTGATTAATATCGTTGCCATGCTGGTGGTGTTGGTGGCTCTGGTGAGTTTGTTGAACATCATCCTGGGATTGTTGCCGGATGTGGCTGGCCAACCCATTACATTGCAGCGGCTACTGGGCTATGTGATGGCGCCTTTGGTGTGGTTGATGGGCGTGCCGTGGTCGGAAGCGTTAACCGCGGGCTCGCTAATGGGTATCAAAACCGTGCTCAACGAGTTTATCGCTTATCTTGAGATGTCCAAACTGCCCGATGGCGCGTTAAGTGAGCGCAGCCGCTACATCATGATGTATGCCATGTGCGGTTTTGCGAATTTCGGCAGCTTAGGGATTATGTTGGGTGGTTTGATCACTTTGGTGCCGGAGCGACGCGCGGAACTGGTTGAGCTTGGCATGAAGTCCATTGTGGCGGGCACACTGGCTACCATGATGACGGGGTGTATTGTTGGGATCTTTTTATAGTATTGCGCAGTGTTGCGTAGTGTTGTGAAGTATGAATTCGTTTTCTGGGCTTTATTATGACATCAAGTATCACACCAGGAGCCTTTTTCGCACCATTACCACGGCGAAATAAAAACTCACCGTGGCGTAAAGCGCCAGTACCGACAAATGCGGCAATACATCACTGAGCGCCTGACCGGAGACCAACGGGCGGGTAAGGGCGACGGCATGTGTTAGCGGCAGGAATTGCACGGCGTTGTGGACGACGTCCGGCAAGGTGCTCACAGGATAAAATACTCCGCACAACATAAACATGGGGGTGACGGCCAACACAAAATAATAGTTAAAGAAGTCGTAATTGGCCGCCAGCGCAGTCATCATAATGGCGGGACCGGCGAAGCAAAGCCCGGTCAGAAACGCCACCGGTATAATCCATAGCGCATTCCAGCTTGCCACTACCCCTAATAGCGCGGCGACGATTAAAATGCTGACGGAACTGATGACACTTTTGGTGGCGCACCATAACATTTCCCCGGCCAGGATATCGTCGATTTCCAGCGGTGTGGCCATAATGGCCTCGTAGGTGTTTTGGGTCGCCATGCGCGTATAGACCGAATACATGCCTTCAAAAGACGCCGTGGTCATTGCCGAAGAAGCAATGATCCCGGAGGCCA